>CAZBXS010000022.1:0-14381 GCA_964495955.1 uncultured Faecalibacterium sp. | reverse complement strand
TAGCGAAGCGAGTGCACGC
Source organism: uncultured Faecalibacterium sp. (assembly GCA_964495955.1). Taxonomy (GTDB): domain Bacteria; phylum Bacillota; class Clostridia; order Oscillospirales; family Acutalibacteraceae; genus UBA6857. The sequence continues at coordinate 14,362 of CAZBXS010000022.1, read as the reverse complement.
ACGAAAAACAGGGGCTCGATGCCCCTGTTTTTCGTCCTCGCAGGAATTTTGATAGATTTTGTGCCTTTATGTCGGAAATGCTAAAGCGGACGCAATTGCGTCCGCTTTAATAATATGCTGAAAATGTATCTTATTTCTTTACTTCTTCTTTAGCTTTGTGTGCGTCCTTTTCGATATGTACTTTCGGCAAGCTCCACTTGAAATATGTTGCCAACATTCTAAGTACAAACGTAACAGCCATAGCACAGAATATTGCGTAGCCGTTGGCAATATTAAAGCGAACCATATAAAAATAAGTACACGAACCGAGAATTGATGCCAGAGCGTATATATGTTTTCTGAAAATAAGCGGTGTGCTGACACTCATTACGTCACGCAACATTCCTCCGCCGACGCCGGTCATTGTTCCGAGAAATACGCACAAAAACGCATTATCCGAATGTCCGGCATTCATAGCAATACTGACACCCAAAACAGAGAAAACTCCGAGACCGACGGCATCAAAAATGTTGTTGACAAAATTTATTATGCCGAGATTTAGACTGAATTTTTCCTTTGCGACATACGCAACGGTAAACATCGCAAGAGAAGTCAATGCTGCCAAAAGGACATATTCGTAACTGTAAAACATCGTCGGCGGGAGCTGACCGATAAGTATATCTCTGACAACTCCTCCGCCCATAGCGGTGGTAATTCCCATTATTGTAACGCCGAAGATATCGAGCTCCCGTTCAATCGCCGTTATGGAACCCGAAACGGCAAAAGCAAAAACGCCTATCAATTCAAGAACATAAAAAATCGTCTCTCCGACATTCATTGGCTACACTCCGTTTAATTTATTCTTCTTCCTTTTTGATTTTGAAAATCACTCTCAAAATACCTTTGAGCATTTTCGGACTTTTTACAACAACAACCTTCATAAAGCTACCCTCCGATTCAAATTTTCCATCAATTCGTTTACGGCTCAGTGCGTCACAGTAATACCAAGGGCAATGAGTGCGACTGCCAGTACGAATATGAGAAATTTTGTCGGAAAGCACAGTCCGAGCAATAAGCCGACTCCGAAAGTCGCAAGTGCCATACCGGCACATTTACCCTTTGAACACACAAGTAACACCTCTTTTCCGTGCTTTCTGTTACATTATATGTAAAAAGGTGTAAGTGTGATAAAGTTCGGTTTGATTATTGCTCTTATTTCAGTTGCCAGTGCTTTAAGTCTTTGATTTCGTTATAAATCGCTACGTAACTTGCGTGTCTTGACTGCGATATTTTCCCGTTCTTCAGAGCTTCGAGTATTGCACAGCCCTTTTCCGTTGTATGCGAACAGTCGACGAACATACATTGACCTATATATTCGTCAAACTCTCTGAAATAGTATTGCAGATCATCTTTCATTATGACCTCGTTGCTGAGAAAATCAAGCGATGAAAAACCCGGCGTATCTATGACATATCCGCCGAAAAGCGAAAAGAGTTCGGCTTGTCTGGTCGTGTGCCGTCCCCTGCCGAGTTTGTCGCTGATCTCACCTGTGGCAAGCTCCAAGTGCGGTGCAAGTCTGTTTATCAGTGTCGACTTACCGACACCTGTGTTTCCGGTGAGAACCGTTATTTTTCCGTACAGGAGAGACTTTATCTCGTCAAGTTCACCGCTGTCTTTCCCGACTGCGAATGCTTTAAAACCGGCATTACGGTACGTTTTGACGAGTTCGGCACTGTCGGATAGATCCGATTTCGAAAAGACAAGCATCGGCTCGATGTTCTTCTTTTCGGCAATTGTGATCATTTTATCAAGTACAAGAGTATTGACATTTGGCTCAACGACCGACGCTACCAAAAGCATGTTGTCGACATTTGCGACCTGTGGTCTGACAAGTGAATTTTTTCTTTCGAAAATAGTGTCGACCGTATTTTCTCCGTTTTCACGCACGGTTATTTCAACTCGGTCGCCCGCCAAAGGCGATATTTTGTTCTTTCGAAATACGCCTTTAGCTTTACATTCGTATACGGTATCGGCAACTTGAACATAGTAGAAGCCGCCGATGCCTTTTAAAATTATTCCGTTTAACTGCATATTACTGCGTTTCATCGAACGGGTCGGTCAAATCGTGATCGACCGTGGGTCTGTCCGTTGTAGGTTTCGTGGTGTCCTCCTGCTCTGAAGTCGGTACTTCCGAAGTTGTACTTGTCGGCTGGGTAGTCGATTCGGTCGTTGTTTGCGAAGCAGGTTGAGTTGTTGTGGTTTCGGTCGGTTTTTGAGTTGTGGTATAGTTAAATGTCTTCACATTCGAAAGTATCTCCACACCCGAAAGTACGTCACTTGTAAAGTCGGCATTGGCTGAATATACCTTCTGACCGTCTATGAATATTTTAACCTTATTCGATGAACCCGAACCGCCGATTGTTACGGTGTATGCACTGCCGTCGAGGACGACATTATCACTGTCCTGTTCTTCGTCATTGACTTTGACAACAAGTTTGCCTTTCTTTCCGTCAAGGTCGGGTAAGTCGATGTTTATGTCTGCATGTCCCTGCTGACCTGTGCTGATATATACGGCGATTTTCGTTCCTTTGGGTACTTCCTGTTCAGCAAAAGCATTTCCGATAATCTGACCTGCGGGTCTGTCACTGTCACGTTTTGTCGAACCGCTGACGTCGAGAACAAGTCCGAGATTTTCGAGAATTTCTTTAGCCGAAGCGAGAGTTTCACCGGCAAGTACGGGAACGGTAACTGTCTTTCCTGAGCCTGTGGGTGACGGAATATAGATAATTACAGTCGAGTTTTGCGCCGCAAGTTCGCCTTTTTCGGGCGATGTTCTGATTACGATACCCTCCTCACCTGTGGATTCGTCATCGTATTCTATCTGTACAAGGAAGCCTTCACTTCTTATCATGCTTTGAGCTACGGTCATTTCTTTTCCGTAGACGTCGGGTACGGGGATCTTTGAATTGTTCGACGCAATTTCGAGAAGAATTGTCTTTCCCTCGGATATCTTTTTGCCCTTATTCGGAGACTGATTGATAACCGTTCCGTCGTCGACTGTGGAATCGACAATGAATTTCGTTTCAATGTACTCCCAATATTCTTCGTAATCTTTATTGGCGAGAATATCCTCGGCGTAGTTCATTCCGATAAAATCGGGTACAGTCAGCTTTTTAGACGAACCGGAGACGAAAATTATTATCATAATTATCGCAAAAAGAGCCAAACCGCCTAAAACACCCGCAAGTATACCGATGGTCTTTTTCTTTTGTGCTGCCGCCAAGGCTTCTTCATCGACTTCTTCTTCGCTGTTTTGAGCGTCGGCGTTCAATTTTTCTTTTATTTCATCGGACGGAATGTACTTCGTCGGCTGATTGTCAACGAAGAAATTATAGTCGAACTTCACATTCGGATTTCTGCTGAATTCGCTAAGATCCATGAGCATTTCCGCCGCTGACTGATATCTGTCGGCAGTATTTTTCTGCATGGCTTTCATGACAATCTGTTCAAGTCCGATTGGGATATCCGGATTTATTTCTCTGGGTCTCTTAGGCTCTTTTTGAAGTTGCATAAGAGCGACGGAGACGGCATTTTCCGATTGAAACGGAAGTGAGCCGGTCAGCATTTCATAAAGTACAACACCGACGGAATAAATATCAGACTTCGCATCGGTGAGGCTGCCTTTTGCCTGTTCGGGACTTATATAATGTACAGAACCGATAGCTGTTCCGCTCATAGTCTTCGTTTCGTCACGTGAAAACGTAGCGATACCGAAGTCTGTGACTTTCAATGTACCGTTGGATATGAGCATTATATTTTGCGGTTTAATATCTCTGTGAACGATGCCCTTATCGTGAGCGTGTTGGAGAGCACGCAAAATCTGCATAACAAAATAGAGAGCTTCTCTTATTCTGACTTTCCCCTGCTGTTCGATGTACTCTTTGAGCGTAATTCCCTCGACATACTCCATGACTATGTATTGAAGTCTGTCACCGAAGCTGACATCAAGAACCTTGACTATGTTCGGGTGAGAAAGAACGGCGATAGCTTTCGATTCATTTTTAAAACGGCGCTTAAACTCCTCATTTGTGAGAAATTCGTCTTTGAGGATTTTGACAGCGACTGTTTTTTGGTCGATGTTGTCGTATGCTTTATATACGACAGCCATTCCGCCGACGCCGATTATTTCATGTATCTCGTATCTTCCGTCAAGTCTTTTTCCAACATAATTATCCATAAATTTCCGCCTCCTTAATAAGAAATCGCCGCAACCGATATATTGTCGCCGCCGCCGTTAGCGTTAGCTCTGTCGACTAATGCATCGGCAACATTGACAGCGTCTGTGTCGTTAATAATCCTGTATATTTCATCGGCATCGACATAGTTTGAAAGTCCGTCCGAACAAAGCAAAAGCGTTTCGCCCTCGCTTAAGTATTCGGTATTAAAGTCAATCTCTATTTCTTCCTCTACGCCGAGTGCACGTGTTATGAGATTTTTCTTCGGGTGAGTTCTCAGCTCTTCAATAGATATTTCGCCTTTATCATACATTTGCTGAACAAAAGAGTGATCACGTGTAATCTGTCTTATGCCGGATTTCGAAATGATATAGGCTCTGCTGTCACCTGCGTGACCTATACATATCTGACCGTCTATTACAACAGCGCATATGACCGTGGTACCCATTCCTTTAAGCGACATGTCACATTCGGCTGCATCGTATATTGACACATTCGCCGTCGTTATCGCCGAAAGAAGCATGTTTTCTATCGAAGACATCATCATATCCGCTCTGTAGCACATACCGATTTTTTGAGCTATCATTTCGCACGCCATTTTGCTGGCGATTTGACCGGCGTTCGCTCCGCCCATTCCGTCGCAAAGTACGGCAAAAGCGGCGTTTTCGCCAAGTTGTTTGACGATGACGCAGTCTTCGTTATTACTTCTTTTCAGTCCTATGTCGCTTTTTGAAGCTAAGTTCATTTTTCTCTCCCCTTTTTACATCTCTTTTTGCTTTCTGCGAAGCTGACCGCAAGATGCGTTTATATCAGAACCGAGAGTTCTTCTTACCGTTGTGTTAATGCCGTATGATGTCAGTATATTTTGGAAACAGCGAATTCTGTCTTCTCCGCTCTTTTTGTACCCTGTCTCCTTGACTTCGTTGACGGGTATCAAATTGACATGAGCGAGCATTCCTTTGAGCTTTTTGGCGAGCTCTTTAGCGCATTCGTCGCTGTCGTTTACGCCGCTTATCATTGCGTATTCAAAAGATATACGCCTCGAAGTGACTTTCGTGTAGTCTCGACAGGCTTTCAAAAGTTTGTCGATGTTCCATCTTTTGTTGACCGGCATTGTTTTTGATCGTATGCTGTCGTTGGGTGCGTGAAGTGAAATTGACAGCGTAAGCTGTAGCTTTTTCTCCATCAGCTTATATATTCCGTCGACAACTCCGCAAGTTGAAAGCGAAATATTTCGCATACTTAAATTAAGTCCGTTTTCATCTGTCACAAGTTCGAGAAAACGTAAGACGTTGTCGAAATTATCCATCGGCTCACCCACGCCCATAAGTACGATGTGGGATATCCTGATTCCGAGGTCACGCTGTGCTTTTCCGACCTGTGAGAGAATTTCGCTCGGCTTCAAATTTCTGATAAATCCGGCGATTGTCGATGCGCAGAACGTACAGCCCATTTTGCAACCGACCTGACTTGAAACGCAGATGGTGTAGCCGTATTTATATTTCATAACGACCGATTCTATGTACTCACCGTCGTGAAGTTTGAAAAGGTACTTAACTGTCTCATCATACACCGAAACTAACTTTTTTTCAATAGTACAGGTGTAAATTTCATAATTATCTCTTAATTTTTCACGCAAAATTTTAGAAATATTCGTCATTTCGTCAAAACTCTCGACTTGATTTTTCTGAAGCCACGAATATATTTGTTTTGCTCTGAATTTCGGTTCGCCGAGTTCGAGCATTTCGCTTTCGAGTTCGGCGTAACTCATGGACTTTATATCTTTTTTCATTTCAGTCCTCCGTCTTTTCGAAAACGGCTATAAAGAAACCGTCACAGCCGTTTTTATGTGGCATCAAGGTATAATATTTTTCGCCGAAAGTTTCTGTTTCAAGCGGTTGTATACATTTGAAATTCGGGTGCTGTGAAAGGAACTTGTCACAGACTTTGTCGTTTTCCTTTTTGTTTAATGTACAGGTTGAATATACCAGCCGTCCGCCTTTTTTGACATATTCGGCGCCGTTTGACAGAATTTTGTACTGAATATTCGGCAAATCTTTAAAGTCGTCGAGGGGTTTATATTTTATTTCGGGTTTTCGGCGTATAACTCCGAGACCGGAACACAGAACATCGCAAAGTACCTTATCGGCTTTTTTTATGTTCGGATAATATCTTGAACTGTCTGCGACGCAGGTCGTGATACAGTCTATTCCCAATCGCATTGCACCGTCGTCTATAAGCTGAGTACGTGAGGGGTAGATATCGCATGAAAGTATGTCGCCCTCGTTTTCCATTTCTTCGGCTATTGTGAAACTCTTTCCTCCGGGTGCCGAACACATGTCGATCACTCTGTCGCCTTTTTTTACACCGAGTGCTTTAACGCAGTACTGTGAGGCGATATCCTGAACATGAAAGTAACCTTTTTTGTAGCAGTCGAGGTTTTCGATGTTTTTTCCGAGCGAAATAATTTTGAGTGCGTTTTCACTCATCTGTACATCACAAACGGACGTGTTTTCGCTTTCGAGCATTTTTTTAAGCTCGTTTTTTGTCGTCTTTAAGGTATTCACACGTATTGTAACGGGCGAATTTTCGAGTGACGCTTTGAGTAATTCGACCGTATTTTCTTCACCGTAAGCCTTTATCCACATTGAAATGAGCGAATCGGGACATGAATATTTTATCTTTAAGTATTCAAGTTTATTCCCGTTTTCATCGGGCAAAACAAGTCCGTTATCGGCAATTTTTCTAAGTACGGCGTTTATCATTCCGGCGGCGTAGGACATATTGTTGTCATGAGCGAGTTTTACGCTCTCATTGACCGCTGCGGAATTCGGCACTCTGTCGAGAAAAAGTATTTGATAAGTACCAAGACGCAAAAGCGTATGTAAGTTTTTCTTCAGCTTTTTAAGTGGCTTGGAAAGGTATTTTTCAAGCTGATAATCTATAGTCAGAAGCCGTTCGACAGTACCGTAAATCAAAGCGGAAACGAAGGCCCTGTCTTTTTGTTCCAAAGATGACGAATTCAGGGCGTTGTCGATAGCTAAATTGGAAAATGCACCCTCTTTTTCGATTTTCAGAAGTATTTCGTATGCTGTCTGTCTTGCACTTTTCATCGTCTTGAGTTCCTCGAATTGTTCACTCTCAAAAACAGTCGCAAGAACTGAGCTACCGCTGTCGCAAGAGCGGCAACGTAGGTCATTGCGGCGGCTGAGAGCATACTTTTGACTTTAGGCAGGTCTTGACTGTCGACCAAATTTGTTTCGCTTGCCACTTTTACAGCACGTCTTGACGCATTAAATTCAACGGGAAGTGTCACAAGCTGAAAAATTACTATGAAAAAATAGAGTATAAGTCCGACTGAAATTAACGGCTCAAAGTTTAAAATTAAGCCTAAAATCGTGAGCAATATGCCGGCAGACGAGCCGAAATTTGTAAGCGGTATTATCTTAGCTCTGAGCTTAATGGGAAAATATCCCTCGGCGTACTGGGCGGCGTGACCCGCTTCGTGACAGGCGATACCGACTGCGGCTATGCTCCTGCTGTCATATACACCGTCGGACAGGCGAATGACGTTCGTCCTCGGATCGAAATGGTCGGACAAATTTCCGCCGACACGTTCAATCGTGACATTGGTAATACCGTAGTACGACAAGACCCTGCTTGCCGCCTGTGCGCCGGTTATTCCTCTCGGATTTCCTATTTTAGAATATTTAGCGTATGCACGTTTAACTCCGGCTTGCGCTATAAGAGCGAAAATAAACGCCGGGACGCACAGCATAAAATAATATTGATCCCAATATAAAAATCCCATAATCTCACCTTTATTCGCCTAAGACTGTTCCTACGGGTATTTTTCTGCCTCTGAGGAAATCTTCGGCGTTCATTCTTTTTTTGCCCTCTAACTGAATTTCGAGAAGCTCAACGCACTTGTTGTCGCCGCAGGTAACGGTAAGTTTTCCGTCGCTTTCGACAACACTTCCTGCGATATTGTTCCCTGTTTTATCGGATAAAATCGCCTTGTGCAGTTTCAAAGTTTTTCCGAAAAGTTTCGTCGATGCACCCGGCCACGAGTACAAACCTCTGATTTTATTATGAACTTCCCACGCCGAAAGTAACCAGTCGATATTGCTCATTTCTTTCGAGAGCATTCCGACATAGGTCGCTTCGCTGTCGTTTTGTTTTTCGGGTACAAGTGTACCGTTTTCTAATTTTAAAATTGTTTCTTCAAGGGCGTCTGCACCTAAAACGGACAGCTTATCAAACAGACCTTCGGCTGTTTCATTTTCGTCGACGGGTATTTTTTTGACTACAAGCATATCGCCTGTATCAAGTCCTTCAGCCATTTGCATTGTCGTTACACCTGCTTCTCTGTCACCGTTGAGAACAGCCCACTGGATAGGTGACGCTCCCCTGTACTTCGGAAGAATAGAGCCGTGGATATTGATACAGCCGTATTCAGCGTAGTCAAGAAAGTCTTTCGGGAGAATTTTCCCGTACGCCGCCACGACGACAAGGTCGGGTTCAAGCGTTTTTAATATTTCGACACCGGCGCCGTTTTTAAGCGTAGTCGGCTGAAAAACGGGGATATTATGCTTTACGGCAAGTTCTTTTACGGGAGGAGCAGTCAAAACCTGAGTTCTTCCTTTAGGCTTGTCCGGCTGACAGAATACGCCGACTATATCGTGTTTCGAATTTATCAGCCACTCAAGAGTCGGAATGGCAAAATCGGGAGTTCCCATAAAAACTATCTTCATTATTTGCCCTCCTTAACTTCGGGTGCAAGTCTGTCGGTGAAAAGTATACCGTCTAAATGGTCGATTTCATGGCAGAAACAGCGAGCTTCAAGTCCCTCACCGGAATATACGCACCATTTTCCGTCTCTGTTTTGTGCCTTGACTTTGACTTTCATCGGTCTTAATGTCGCACCGTATTTTTCGGGAAGCGAGAGACAGCCTTCCTGTTCTCTTTGTTCACCCTCACGGTAAGTAATTTCGGGGTTTATAAGTTCAAGATAGCGTTCACCGCAGTCAAGGACAACTACCCTTTTCAAGACACCGACCTGTACGGCGGCAAGACCGACACCGTCGGCTTTGTTCATCGTCTCTTTCATGTCGTCAAGCAACGTGAACAGTCTGTCATCAAATTTCGTAACAACTCGGCTCGTTTTTCTGAGTATCGGGTCACCGAGTTTAACTATATTTCTTAAAGCCATATTTGTACCTCCTACATGAAACTTTCGGGATTTATGTCGATAGAAATCGAAACGTCTTTGTTATCTTTATTTCGTCTGAACAAATAAAGTAGTTCGGCTATCATATTGCGGAAATTTCCGCTGTTGTGGCATTTTATTATCAGTCTGTACCTGAATTTTCCGCCGAGCTTTGAAATTCGTGGGGAAATCGGGCCTAAAACTATCAATTTTTGTTCGTGATATTTTTCTTTAATAGCTAATTGAATACCGTAAGTGAAAGCTCTTGCGGCAGCTAACGCTTTATAGTCGTTATCGGAGCTGAAAATGAGAGAGCATATATCGCAGTACGGCGGATACGTCATCATTTTTCTGATATATATTTCGTTATCGTAAAATGCGTCGTAATCCTGATTTTTCGCCATATTTATTACGGAGCTTTCGGGCGTCAGAGTTTGAATTACCGCTCTGCCTTTCACATCTCCTCTGCCTGCCCTGCCTACAACCTGTGTCAACAGGTCAAACGCTCTTTCACTGCTCATATAATCATCGCCGTTAAGCTCGTTATCAGCCGAAAGTACGCCGACAAGGGTGACATTTTCAAAATCAAGACCCTTGGCGACCATTTGGGTACCGAGAAGAATATCGTATTCTCCTTTTGAAAACGCACTGAGCTTGTCCTCATGAGCGTATCTTGACATTGTCGAGTCGGTGTCCATTCTGACTACACGAGCGTTCGGGAGAAGTTCTTTCAGTTCGTCCTCTATTTTTTGTGTACCCTTTCCGAAGAAGTGCACCGCATCTTTTTCGCATGACGGGCATTTAGGCGTCATAATTTCGGAGTATCCGCAATAGTGGCACATAAGCCGTCCGTTATCCGCATGGTATGACAGTGAAACATTACATGACGGACAAGTTCTGACATTTCCGCATTCGCTGCATGATGCGAACGTATTGTAGCCTCGTCTGTTGATAAGCAGTATCGACTGCTGAGAGTTGTTTATGTTTTTTTCAAGTTCCTGCAAGAGATAACTGCTGATTGCGTACTTGTTACCGCTTTTGATTTCCCGTTTCATGTCGACGACCGTAACTTCCGGAAGTGACGCCGAACCGTATCTTTTGGTGAGACGTTCAAGGGAGTATCTTCCGCTGAGTGCATAAGAATATGACTCCATGCTCGGCGTTGCGGACGCTAAAACGAGTAATGCTTTGTTATATGCGGCTCTGAACTTCGCTAAATCTCTTGTATGAAATTTCGGGTTTAATTCGGATTTATATGTGTGTTCCTGTTCTTCGTCCATTATTATAAGTCCGATATCGTCAAACGGTGCAAATATAGCCGAACGGGTTCCGATAGCTATTTGAGCGTCGCCGTTTTTTACTCGTTTCCATTCATCGTATCTTTCACCGACCGACAAACCGCTGTGAAACATAGCGACTTTGTCGCCGTAGCGGTCTCTGAATGTCGAAAAAAGTGACGGCGTCAGCGATATTTCGGGAACCATTACGATTATTCCACGTCCGTCGGGCAAAATTTCATCTATAAGTTTTATATAAACGGAAGTTTTTCCGCTTCCCGTTACGCCGTACAGGAGACTGAAACCGCCGCCGGCTTTGTACTTTTCTTTCAGATTGTCGAAAGCTGTCTGTTGCTCATCGGTCAATTTGATATTTTCTTCGAGCTTTTTCGACTTCATTTTTACTTTCGGTTTTCTGTAGACTTCGGCGTCGTATATTTCGACAATGCCTTTGGTAGCGAGATTTTTGACGACAGCACTTGTGACACCTGTAAAATAACAAACTTCTTTCACAGACGCACCGCCGATATCATAAAGCAAGTCGATTACCGACTGCTGTTTCGGCGTCAGCGACTTAAAATCGTCCTCGATGTCTTTTTGTCTTAAAAGAAGGCGTACCATTTTCGATGTCGCATCGTTGACTTTTTGTCTTGTATCGTAATTTCTGATAACAAAGCCTTTTTCCGCCATTTCTTCGAGAATTTTCCCGTTAGAGTCGAGATTGAAACGGGACACAAGTTCGTCCTTTGCGACATATTCAACTGCTTTTTCGAGATAGTCGTATATTTTTTGTTCCGTTTGGCTAAGCTCTGATTTTCTTTCGCTCATCGCAGTAATCGACAAATACCTCGTATTGACTTTCAGATTGACACCGGACGGGAGCTGGACTTTAGCCGCTTCGAAATAAGTGCAAAAATGTTTATCATGCATTCTTTCGGCAAGCAGAAGTGCCTCATTGTTAAGAAGCGGCGCTTTATCCAGCACCGCTTTAATGTTTTTTAAGCGGGAAATGTCGTCCTCTTCACAAAGCGAGAAGACGATGCCCTGCCTTTTGTTATTTTTTCCTAAACCGAAAGGCACTATCACCCTACAGCCGACGGTTATTTCAGAGATAAGCGTTTTCGGGACAGCATAAGAATAGAGCATATCATAACTGTATGCCGTATTTTCAACCGCCACCTTAGCCACCGTATAACTCATATAGTACCTCCGATTTTTTTCAGATATTTCTGATTTCTTCGGGTTCGATTATCGAAAACTTTTCGTCGATAAGCTCATTGAGTGCGTATGTAACAGGCTTTTCGGTACCTATTTTTTCCGCCATTTCTTCATCCTCGGAAATCTCTCTTGCTCTTTTGGCAACAGCCGTAACAAGCGAATAACGGCTTGTCTTTCCTTTTAAGATCTTGTTAAGATTGGGATTCATCATTTTTCATTACCTCACTTATAAAATTCACCATGTTGTGATATTTAAATTTTTGGGCATCGGCGTCGCTTATCTCGGCGTAGCCTAACTCATATTTACAAATCGTAACGATATCTCCGACCGCATCGTCGAGTTTGTCGTTTACGATTATATAGTCGTATTCTTCGGCTCGTGCTATCTCGCTTTTGGCTATTTTGAGACGACACTTTATCGCTTCTTCGTCTTCGGTCGCTCTTAAACGAAGCCTGTTTTCAAGCACTTGCATTGACGGCGGAAGTACAAACACGCTCACCGCTTCGGGACATTTTTCCCGAACGAGAGCAGCTCCCTGTACTTCGATAACAAGAAAGACGGATTTTCCGCTTTCAAGCCATTTTTCGACCGGTTCGGCGGGCGTTCCGTAATACTTTGTACCGTATTTGGCATATTCGAGCATTTTTCCGTTTTCGATATTTTCTTCGAACTTTTCTTCATTTACAAAGAAATAATCCACGCCGTCGACTTCACCACGTCTGGGTTCTCTCGTTGTCATCGAGACCGAAAGAACGGTATCATCGGGATAGGCGTTTACCACGGAATTGATTATCGTGTCTTTTCCCGTTGCGGACGCTCCGGAAATTATAAACAGCTTTCCACGCTTATTCATCGTCATATTCCTCCTCATCATCGTATTCGCTGGTGAGTCGGTTTGCGACGGTTTCGGACTGAAGATATGTCAGGATAACATGGTCGTTATCGGTTATCAAAACAGCTCTTGTCCTTCTGCCGTGGGTTGCATCTATGAGTGTTCCTTTTTCTTTACTTTCCTGAATTATTCTTTTGATGGGAGCTGACTCGGGACTGACAATGGCAAGCAATTTGTTTGCATTGACCATATTGCCAAAGCCTATGTTGACTAACTTCATCATTATTTCCTCCAAAGCGAAAGCTCATTCGATATTTTGAACTTGTTCTCTTATTTTTTCAACTTCCGCCTTGACGGCGATAACTCGTTTTGCGATTTCGACATCTTGTGCCTTAGAGCCTATAGTGTTGGCTTCACGGTTAATTTCCTGTACGAGAAAGTCCGTTTTTCTTCCGATAGCTTCTTCGCTTTCCATGAAAGATCTGAGCTGTTCGATATGACTTCTCAGTCTTACCGTTTCCTCGGCGACGGCGATCTTATCGGCATATATAGCAGCCTCGGTGAGAATTCGCTGTTCGTCGACATGTACGTCACTGAGGACTTCATGAATTCTCGCAAGTAATTTTTCGTTGTATTCTTTGACGGTTTCGGGTGAGCGTTCTTCGACAAACGACACGCAATCCAAAATGGTTATACATCTTGAAAGTATATCTTCTCTGAGCTTTGCACCCTCGACTTCACGCATGGCGATAAACGCATCGACCGCACCCTCGGCGACTTCTTTAACGGCTGACCAAATTTTTTCTTCGTCCGCTTCGGCTTTATGTACGGAGAAAATGTCCGTGTATCTTGAAAGGAGCGAGACGGAGATATCGTTCTTTAATTCGTATCTGTCGGCAAGTTCTTTGAGTGCGTTGTAATAACCGGAAGCGAGCGAGTGGTTGATTTCAACTATGCAATCCTCCGCTTCGAGCGCCTCGATTTGTACGTAGCATTCGACTTTTCCTCTTGAAACTCTCGACTGTACATAGCTTTTGAGCTTTTCGTCTAAAAATCCGTAGGTTCTCGGTACTTTCGAAGAAAATTCGAAATATCTGTGGTTCACGCTCTTTATTTCAACGGTGATATTCATTCCGTCAACCGTCTTTTGCTGTCTGCCGTAACCGGTCATACTTCTTATCATTTGTTTCACCTTTTGTCTTTCGATTTGAATAAATATTATATACTATTTTTGTAACTTTGTCAAATTCCGCACTCGCCCATGAGAAGCGTCGGGATATCGTTTGTATACGCCGTTCCGTCGAATATGAAATTCATGCTTTTTGCCGCTTCTTCACAGTTTTTGTCCGTAAGTTTTCCTATATAAGCATTATGGTTTGCACCGCAGTTATAGCACGCACGAAGAAGTCCGATGCAGATATAGAGCTTGTCCGTCGGGTATTCAACTGAAAAAACGTCGCAGAAAAATCCATCTATGTTCATTTTCGCCTTTCCGAGCAATTCTTCGCCCTCATAGGCGTAGAACATATTCGTGCAGTTATTTTCTTTAAGTACGTTCGGGTTTTCTTCGGGTTTAAAAGCTATCATCTGTATTTCACCTTTTTCGGTCTG
>CAZBXS010000021.1:12547-14391 GCA_964495955.1 uncultured Faecalibacterium sp. | reverse complement strand
GCATTATAGCTTGCTTTTCTTCCTTTGTCATTGACTTTCACCTCTTTAAAATAATTTGCATCTAAGCCGTACACTCAGGTAGAGGACAGGTGATCACCCTTTTGGGTCTACGCCAATATCCGAGAAGTAGGCATAACGCTTTAGTAGTATATCATACAGAGAATAAAAAGTAAAGTGAAAAAGCAAAAATTTAATATTTATTTTTAAATCACTTAAGTGCTTCTCCGTCGCTGAAAGCGTTTCCGACTTTTTCTCCGAGTACATAGTACTCATAATTCATGCCGTCATAGGTGATAGGACGCAGTTTCATAGGGTCTATATTTCCGTTCGTTAAAACGCTTTCGTCGGCGCAGACATTGACTATCTCCCCTACCATTCGGCAGGTTTCGGGGTCGTAGCTTATAAATTTGCATTCAACCGCCATGGGCAGTTCTTCGATTATCGGTGCATCGACAAACTCGCTTTTTTTGCAGTGAAAGCCCGCCTTTTCCATTTTGTCGCCTGTATCGTTAGCGGATACGATGCCTACATAGTCACATGCTACGACAGTATCGGCTGTTGCCATGCTGACGGTAAACGCTTTTCTTTTGAGAATGTTTTTCACCGTTTTGTGTCCTTCGCTAAGACACATTGAAATTTCATTGCTTTCGCTGATACCGCCCCATGCGGCGTTCATAGCGTCGGCGTTTCCGTTTTCGTCATAAGTTCCGATTATAAATACAGGCTGGGGGTACAAAATCGGCTTTGCTCCGAAGTTTTTTCTCATGTTGTAGGTCTCCTTTTATTTTTGTACTTTTAAACAGACAACGACAAAAAAGTTATCTGCTGTTTTAAAATATTCACAAGTTCGCTTGCGCTTTCTTTTCTTCCGGCGTCAAGCCACGCTTTGAGGACGCTGATAGTCACACCTGTACGAATCGCCATAAAATATCTCGCATTCGTTTCGTCGATAACCGGCAATTTTCCGTAGGTTTCTTCAAGTGCCTTGGCATTTTTCATGTGGCAGGCGTAGATGATATCCTGTCTGTTTATGTCTATCAGCAATTTTAAAATATCGCTGTGCCGTGTCCAGTACTCAAAATAACCCTCCGTGAGTTTCCACTCGTCAAAATTTTCCGAGGGTTCGACTGAATGCAACGCCTTTTGAAAACACAGGTCACACCGCCAGTACAGAATATCCGAAAGGTTGTCAAAACATCTGTACACCGTCGTTCTGGCAACGCCCGACGCTTTTTGGACGTCGGTTACGGTAATTCGGTCAAACGGCTTTTTTTCAAGGCAACTCAAAAGTCCGCTGTATATAAGTTCGGCTGATTGCTCGGCTCGCTTATCGTTGCTGATGTGGTACATTTTCGTTTTCCTTTCTCATGTACTTGGTCAAATATCCGTCGCCCCAAGTGTAACCATAGGGCGTGTTTTCGCTTTTTAACAGTTTTTCCGGCAAATTCAGCGAAGCTCCGCCTAATATTATACCGCTTATAACAGCAAAAATCAATTGCATTAACGTAGGTGCGGAGTGTATGAAGAAAGAAATTACAATTCCGATACCAATCGGAATATAGCCGAAAATCGTAGTCGCCATGCCGGGACTGTAAATTGTTTTTTTACCCTTGCTTTTAAACTTTCGGTAGAGAAAAACGCCACCCGAAAAGTGACCGAAAACTTCCGCAATACAGAGAAATAACTGCATCACGCAGAAAAACGGATTTACGCCGACGATAAGCACTACACAGCCGAAAATAACACCGATAAGATTTGTAAACATATCGCTCATTTGGTTCATCGGATATCGGTCGGGGCAGTCCGACTTTGCCATGAGATTATACATGGTATGAAATCCGCCC
>CAZBXS010000021.1:0-12537 GCA_964495955.1 uncultured Faecalibacterium sp. | reverse complement strand
GGCAAAAGCGCCGTCGCCGCAGAAAATAATTTTTGCTGTAAGTTCCAAGTTTCCCAATTGCAAGCGGTAATGCCGATTATTATACCGCTGACTAAAATCATCACATACAGCCACATTGAAAGCCAAGTTTTAGATATCTTTTTCATAACGTACTCCTTTTTCGCTACAAATTTCAAGTGTAATGTAGCACTTGTTTCGATACTATTGTATCACAAATATCGTTCTGATACAATAGTATCGAAAAATATTTTAAAAAGGAGCTGTTTTTATGCAAACGATCATTGAAGCGTGGCTGTCCGTTTGGCTTTATGTCATGGCGGCTATCGGAATTGTCCTTAGCGTCAAAATCTATCAAAACCGAAAAAAGTGGGATAAAATCAACATTTTGTGCGCAATCGCCATTATTGTCCTCATACTTCATGTACTGGAAGAATGGGTACTTCCCGGCGGTCTGCACTATTCTTATAACATTGCCCACGGTTCAACACTTTTGAGCAGATACCCGATGAACAGACTGACGGATATGATAACGAATTTCGGTGCTGTCGTTCTCGGCTGTATAGTGTTAAAAGTGTGGGGATTTCGAAAACCCGCAGGAATTGCGGTCATGATGTTTTCGGCGTTCGAAGTCGGAATGCACATAGCGATCGGTATTCAGGATATGGGAATTTTCTCTCAGTACGGAATGAATACGCTCTACTCCCCCGGTCTTATAACTTCTCTGTTCGGATTTTTGCCGGTGTTCATCGGGCTTGCTGTCTGCCTGTTTAAAAAGAAAGAGGACAGACCGAAGCTAAAGCAATGGGTGATGGCGATTTTGGCGACGGCTGTACTCGGCTTTTTACTTATAAACCTGCCCGAAGCGGTGCTGGGAAAAGAGGACAGCCCCTACGAATTTACAAACCGAGGCTACTATGAGCAGTACGGCGAAATGTACGAACAGGATAACGGCTTGAATTATTTTCAACCGAATGTAAAGGAGGAAGCTTAAATGCCCGAAAGAACTATGATTATGCACGACAAAGGCGGAAACGAAATGACAGTGCCCGTCCGCAACGCCCTGCCTGTAAGCTCCCCTTGCGCAAGATACACAGGCTACAAGCCCGAAAAGCTACTTCTTAAAAAGGGCTCAATTCGTCTCAAGGGCTATATGCCACTGCCCTGCGACATCGTTTTAGAGCGCGATGTTCCCATAAAGCTTCGAGACGGCGTTACAATTTACACAGATGTTTTCCGTCCGAACGACAGCGAAGCTCATCCCGCGATAATGGCGATGAGTCCTTACGGCAAAGAGATCGGCTCTCAATGGCTTGATGATACACCCAACCATGCGGGTATTCCCGTTGAGGCTACCTCGGGCTTGCAGAAATTCGAGGGGCCCGACCCTGCATATTGGTGCCGTCACGGCTACGCTGTCATAAATCCCGATGTGCGTGGTGCTTATAATTCGGAGGGAATTATTCTGTTTTTCGGCAGTGACTACGGCAGAGACGGCGCCGATATTATCGAATGGGTGGCAAAACAGCCTTGGTCTAACGGCAAAGTCGGAATGAGCGGAAATTCGTGGCTCGCTATTTCGCAATGGTTCACTGCGGCGCAGAAACCCGAACATCTTGCGGCTATTGCTCCGTGGGAGGGACTTAGCGACTGCGGTCGTGAAGTTGCGACACGTGGCGGTGTAATGATGCCGGAATTTGTGAAAATGCTGTCCGATTCGTTCGCATCGACTGAAAACGGCGGTATTGAAGATGTAATAACTATGATGAAAAACAATCCGACAATGAACGCTTGGTGGGACGACAAAGAAGCCGACTTGGAGTCTATCGACGTTCCGGCGTACATTGTGGCAAGTTACACAAATCCGATTCACACGTACGGGACACTCGAAGGATACCGCCGAATTTCGTCGAAAGACAAATGGCTTCGTATTCACAACACGGGCGAATGGGACGATTACTACAACAAAGAACACACCGAGGAGTTACGCAAATTTTTTGACCGATACTTGAAAGGCGAAGATAACGGCTGGGAAAATACGCCGAAAGTTCGTGTCAGCGTTCTCAATCCCAGAGGTGAGGATATAGTCGACCGTGTAGAAGACGAATTTCCCATTCCCCGTACTCAGTATCAAAAGCTGTATCTCGATGCTGAAAATAAGAGTCTTTCTACGTCTATAGTTACAAGTGAAAAGTACGCCGAATATAACTCCGACCGCAGAAAAAAGAGCGTCCGTTTTGACATGAAGATGACAAAGGACACGGAAATTTTGGGATATATGAAACTGCGTCTTTGGGCATCGGCACTTGATAACGACGATATGGACTTATATGTTACTGTCGAAAAACGTCGTCCGAACGGTCTACCCTACAAATTCAGTCTCGGTCCCGGTATGGACATGTCGGCAAAAGGTTACATCAGAGCGTCGCTCAGAGCGTTAGACAAGTCAAAAAGTACCGAGGAAAACCCAAAGCAGTCCATGGAAAAAGAAGAAAAGCTCAAAAAAGGCGAAATTGTACCTTTAGACATTCTCGTTTGGCCCATGGGACTTAAATTCAAGAAAGGCGATATACTGCGTGTCACCGTTTCGGCATACAAGACAAGAAAACTGTGGACAGGCCCGTTCAAACTGAAAATGGCAAAAATCGACTTGCCGACAGAAAATTTCACATATATGCCGAACGAAAAAACTCAGATGTACACAATCGGCGGACAAGAGATGTTCGCAGGTTCGAGTGTAGACACTACCGATATGCCGAAAGATCACAATAATGGCAGGCACCGCATCTATACAGGCGGAAAATATGACAGCTTTTTGTATCTGCCGATAATACCCGACAATAAATAAGGAGGCAAATTATGTGGTATTGGTTTGTTGAAACAGGGTGGCTGTACGTAATGCTCATAATGGGCGTCGTTTTGGCAGTACAGCTGATAATAAAGTGGAAAGACTGGGATATTTTGAGGAAGCTCGGTGCTTTCACCGTGCTCGTTCTCGTCTTTCACGTATGGGAAGAATGGGTGATGCCCGGCGGATTTCACTATTTTTACAACATTGCATCGGACGCCGTATTGCGTGACCGATATCCGATGAACGAACTTACGGATATGATAACGAATTTCGGCGGTGCGTTAATATGGTTCGTTTTGGTACAGACAAACAAGTACGAAAGGAAAATGAGCTTCGGCGTTATGCTTTTCAGCTTTGCGGAAGTGGCAATTCACCTGTTGGGTGCGTCTTCGTCCCGTGCACTGCTTTTTGAAAACGGAATCTACTCGCCGTTTTACACTCCGGGAATGGTGACGGCGCTCGTGTGCTGGTTACCGCTCGCAATTGCGTATATAGTGTATTTTGTAAAAACTCGTGTAAAAATCAGCGACGTTGTCGGCGGTGCGGTGATTTTGGTCGTGCTTAGTATGTTACTTATCGTTATGCCGGAAAATCTTCTCAAAAGTGAAGATACTCCTTACGTCTACAACGACGCCGGTTGGTATGAGCAGTTTATTGACGAAAACGGAGCTGTTTTGAATTCGGAGTTAGGATCGCTTCGCTCTTGATTTGGATTTTTTATGTTAGATGTGCTGACATTTCATGTGTAATAAGAGACGGCGGACGAAGTCCGCCGTAGCGTGCGCAGTAGCGTAGCGAGTGCACGCACGCAAGCCGAGGGCTCGATGCCCTCGGCTTGCGTTTTCGCTGAAACCGGCGGTTTTGCTATTAAACTTCAAACGTGATTATTTAAATTTGCGGACAGTGGAGAGACTTGGAAAAGTGGCGGTCTGCGTAGCGAAATTAAGCTGACGAGAGCTAAACGCAAATGTACGAACCGAAAATTTCTACAGCTTCTTCCTACAAACTCAAATCCAACTTCCTGCAACGGCGGTTTGCTCGTGCACCGTCTCAGGCTGCTCGCTTCGCTCGCACCCTTCGAGGTGCGTCGCAAACCACCCCGCCTGCTTCGCAGGCGGGGTTCTGCACCGAACTCACCGCTACATTTTAAAGTTGAATTCTTTAAAAAGCAGTGCTATAATAGCGTTCATAAAGAGGTGTTTACAGTGAAAGCTAAACTTTTAGGCAAAGATTTGACGATCGGTATTTTTTCGTCGTCCTCCCCCGTTTCTGCAACCGTTCCGACACGCTATAACAGAGGAAAAGAATATTTATCTTCAAAAGGTATTCGCATTATCGACGGCGACCTTTTCGAAAAACAGGATTATTACCGCTCCGGCAGTATTAAAGAGCGTGCCGACGAATTTAATAAATTGCTGTATAATGAGCAAGTACAGGTACTCATGGCTTCGATCGGCGGAAATAACACAAACTCCGTTTTACCGTATATTGATTATGAGTACTTGAAAAAGCACCCGAAAATCATAATCGGATACTCCGATACGACCGCTCTGCTTTTGGGAATTTATGCAAAGACCGGACTTGTAACTTTCTACGGGCCTGCATTGGCGTCTTCTTTCGGTGAGTTTCCGCCGTTCGTAGACATGACTTTCGACTGCTTTAAGTCAATGATTATCGACGGCATTACGCTTCCCTATGAATATGAAATGCCGAAAGTGTGGACAGACGAATTTATCGACTGGAAAACACAGGACAGACCAAAAGCCGAATACCCTAACAGCTGGGTCACTGTTGTTCCCGGTACTTGTGAGGGCAGACTTATAGGCGGAAATCTCAACACCATGGAAGGCTTTTTCGGAACCAAGTATATGCCCGAAATTAGAAACGGCGACATTTTGTTCATTGAGGACTCGCTGAAAGACGCATGTACTGTCGAGAGGACATTTTCTCTTTTAAAATTGGCGGGCGTATTTGACAAAGTCGGCGGTATTATTCTCGGAAAACACGAGAAATTCGACGACAACGAAACAGGCAAAAAGCCTTATGAAATTCTGTCGGAAGTTTTGGGCGACACCAAAGTTCCGTTTCTTGCGGAATTCGACTGTTGTCACACGCACCCGATGTTCACATTGCCGATAGGCTGTCAAGTTCGGTTGGACGCAACGAACAAGCGTGTCACACTTTTGGAAAATCCGTTCGAAGTATAATTTAAAATGTACAAAAAATAAAACAAAAACTGCAAGCCGATGTTTCACCGTACTTGCAGTTTTCGCTTTTTTAGGTGGGTACACTTGTACTGACAGTTTAAATAAATTCCAACTTCAGCTTTTCGCCGTTTGTCGTAACGCTGATTCCGCAAATATTTTCGTCCGAATGGTCGATTATTATATTCGCAATTTCGTCCTCGACTTCACGGCGAATGACATTTCGAAGTTCTCTTGCGCCACGTGCTCCGCCTGTTACTTTTTTCGCTAAGTACAGGCAAACTCCGTCGGCGTAGGTAAATCTTATGCCTTTATCTTTAAGAGGTTCGACAAGTTCGTTCAAAAGCAATGCGGCGATTTTCTCATAGTCCGCTTCGCTCAAATCGTTGAACACGACAACTTCGTCAACTCTTCCGATAAATTCGGGTCTGAGGAAATCCGACAGTGCTTTCATAACCTTTTCTTTCGTCGCATCGGACTTGTCTTTTCCGAATCCGAGAGCGTTGGCTTTTTTCTCGCTGCCTGCGTTCGAGGTCATGATTATGACTGTATTTTCGAAGTTTACCGTTCTGCCCTGTGCGTCGGTTATTCTGCCCTCGTCGAGAATTTGTAAGAGTATATTCATGACATCGGGATGAGCTTTTTCTATCTCGTCAAACAAAAGGATAGAATACGGCTTTCTTCTGACCTTTTCGGTCAGCTGTCCTGCTTCGTCATAGCCGACATATCCCGGAGGCGAGCCGATAGTTCTCGACACGCTGTGCTTTTCCATAAACTCACTCATGTCAAGTCTTATAAGCGTTTCGGGTGTATCGAAAAGCTGTGTTGACAGCTGTTTTACAAGTTCGGTTTTACCGACGCCTGTAGGCCCGACGAATATAAACGATGCCGGGCGTCTTCTTGCATTTATCTGTACACGGCTTCGTCTTATCGCTTTTGCTACCGCTTCGACCGCTTCGTCCTGCCCGATTATTTTGGCTTTCAGCTCGTCTTCGAGACCGACCAAACGCTTTATGTCGCTTTCCATGACTTTGTGTGCCGGGATACCCGTCCACAATTCGATAACTCTTGCGATGTCTTCTTCCGTGACAGCGTTATCCTCCGCTTTAACTCTGAGCTCTTCAAGTTCTTTTTCGTACTTGACAATTTCAGACTTTACGTTTGCGACTGCCTCGTAGTCAATAGGCTCGTTTTCTTTCGGGGTTGAAAGTTCTTCTTCGTCGAGCCTTAAGTCCTCTAATTTTTCTTCGCCTTTTTCGAAGTCGCTTATGGCTTTGTTGCGAAGATTTGCACAAGTACACGCTTCGTCGAGTAAGTCTATCGCTTTGTCGGGCAAAAATCTGTCTGTGATGTACCTTTCGGAAAGTACGACCGTCTTTCTGACAAGTTCATCGCTGATTCTCACCCTGTGGTAATTTTCGTAATACTGCTTTATGCCCAAAAGTACAGTCACCGTGTCATCTATAGACGGCTCCTCGACTTTGACGGGCTGAAATCTTCTTTCAAGTGCCGTATCTTTTTCGATGTGCTTTCTGTACTCGGTAAATGTCGTCGCACCGATCACCTGTATCTCCCCTCTTGAAAGAGCGGGTTTTAAGATGTTGGCAGCATTCATTGAACCCTCGGCGTCACCTGTACCGACAAGATTGTGGACTTCGTCGATAAAGAGAATTATGTTTCCGTCGTCCTTGACTTCTTGGATAAGGCTCTTTATTCTCGATTCAAACTGACCTCTGAACTGAGTACCGGCAACAAGTGCGGTAAGGTCAAGAAGGTGTATCTCCTTGTTAGCAAGTTTCGCCGGAACTTGACCTGCGGCAATTCTCAGCGCAAGTCCCTCGGCTATAGCCGTTTTACCGACGCCGGGTTCACCTATAAGGCAAGGGTTGTTCTTCGAACGGCGACAGAGTATCTGTGTCGTTCTGTAGATTTCCTTGTCTCTGCCGATGATATTGTCAAGCTGACCGTCACGTGCTTTTTTCGTCAAATCCGTACAGTAAGCGTTGAGGCACTTGCGTTTTTTCGGGTCTTTCTTTTTGTTTCTGCGTCTTCTTTCCGCTCGTGTCTCGCCTTTTTCTTCTTCGGGTTCTTCAGGTGGTTCGGTCGGTACACCGACATGTTCTTCGTTCATAAGACCTTGAAGAAACGGGAGAGTGGGTACTCCTCCCTCTTCAAAGCTCCCGTCCTCGCTTGAAGCGGGGAACATATTGCCGAACTGTTCGGTTATAGCGTCGACATCATCTTCCGTGATACCCATTGACTGCATCATCTGTTTTATCGGCCCGATGTTAAGTTCCATGGCGCACTTAAGGCAATATCCTTCCGGGGTCGCCTTTCCGTTATCAATTCTCTGCACAAACATTACCGCCGGTCTTTCGTGGCACTTGCAGCACATCATTTGTTTCATTTATCTGTCTCCTTTTGCTCCGAGAGCGTGAGATTAGTTGGCTTTTTTCGCCTGCTTTTCTTCTTTTTTCTCTTTAAACTGTCTGTAGACAGCCGGCATATAGCTTGCGAAAGCTACGAGTGTGGCTATGACAGCTATTATAACAAGTGAGAATGTCAGCCAAACGGGCATCGTCCAAAGCGATGTCAAAGCACCGACGGACGGGCCGAATGCGATAACAAGTATCATTACGCCGTAGAAAATGCAGGTCGCTACTTTTCCGTAGATTTCGGCTGCACCCGGTCTTATACCGAGAGCTACCATAACCGTACCGCCAATGACCATAACGGCATCTTTCAAAAGGAATATCAAAAACACCCAGCTGAACGCTCTTATAAGCGAATCGTCAGCCTGTCTGAACTTGATGAACATGATAATAGCTATTGTTATTATAGTCATCTTGTCGGCGATGGGGTCAAGAAGTTTTCCCAGACTGCTTACCTGGTTAAAGCGTCTTGCGATCTTTCCGTCGAAAAGGTCGGTAAGACCGGACACTGCGATTATGATTGCGGCGATCAAAAACTGATCTTTAACGAGAAAATATCCGAAAAACGGGATAAGTATAATTCGTATAAACGACAGTAAATTCGGGATCGTCTTCCAGTTTGAAAACATATCCTTCAATATTTCTTTCATTATTATGTCCTCCTAAGAACGAATATTAAGTACATTTAAAATGTTATCAAAAACTCCGATTATCTTCGAATTTTCGACAATAGCGGAGAAGCTGTCATTGCCGATAAGTCCCGCCAAAAGTTCGAGAGCAAAACAAGTGACAATAACGACTATAACTCCTTTTACTGCGCCGAAAATCAAGCCGAAAAGTTCATTCGCCTGTTTAAGCGCAGGAAGCTCGGTGAGCTTGTCGAGAAGAAGTGTAAGTAATTTGAGCAAAAGCACTGCCAGCACGAATACTGCTACAAAAGCGAGCAGCTTTATAACTGCCGTAAATATCGGCGAAACGATGTTTGTCATAAGTACATCAACTGTTTCGGCACTGCCTTGACCTAATTTTTGAGAAAGCGACTCGGTCAATGCCTGTTTGTCCACTCCTATGAGACTGAAAAATCCGTTCAGACTTTCGGGAATGCTGTCTAACGCCGACTGAACCTGAGCCGAAGCGGAGGTACCTGCCGATGAAAGTTCTCTTGTAAGCGTTTCACGGGCATGTTGTTCAAAGTAGCGAGAATAGACAGCCGGTGCCGCCTGCACCGAAACTATTCGTGCAACTATAAATGCAATGAGGTTTGACGCAAGATCCATCAGGCTTTTAACAAAGCCTTTTTTCCAGCCGACGATAAGGCAAACCGCCAAAAGCGCCGCCAGGATTATATCAATAATAAATTCCATTACCGTTCTCCTTTTTAGTTTGATTTTGTTATAAAGCTAATTCATAGACCGCCTCCCCGATAATTTGATTTTATATTCTATCACACAAATGTGAAGATATAACGACATAAAATTTAAACTTTATTCGATTTCGTACTTGTAAACTGCGTTCTCGGCGATACCTAAGAGCGTTTTTGAGGAAAGTTCTATTTGCGTCACGGCGGCATCAACCTGTACGTCACCCGAAATTTCACCCGATGAAATACTGTATGCGAGGATATTTCCGGGAATAAGTACATATACTCTTTTCGTGTCGGCTGTAAAGTCCAATATTTCGCTTTCGACGGTTTTTTCGAAAACACATTCGCCGTTTTTGTCTATAACCGTCAGATTTTTTTCGTTAAGCGAGCCGAAACCTTTTTTAAGTATCGCAACAGATGATTTTTTTCCGAATGAATAGCCTGAAAGGGTATCGTATTCGTAACTGATAACTTGGCTTCTTCTCTCGTTCATATCGGCTATCATGTAGCTTATGTCGGTTATGACGCTGACTTTTTTGTTGTCGATGAATTTGATTTTATATACCGTTTCGTTCGGATATTCTATCTTCCCTTCGACTTCGAGTGAGTCGATATTAAAGTAGTATATATGAGAATATGGGTCGCCGTTGACTACATTTATTGACGAGACGGCTACGGATTTTCCGTTTTTGGACATAGCGACATCTGTCAGATAATCGTCCGAACATTCCCATGCGAAAATTTCTTTGTTTTTCGAATTTCTGACGGACAGACGCATCTTCGACTGTGCGTTTCCGGTTATCACCGCCCAGTTTCCGTTTGACGCTACATCGGCGTTTATGATTTCTTCGTCAAGGTCGCCTTGACAGACTATCTTCGATTTATCGCCGACGGTGTACTTTCCGGTTGAACGCTCGAATACTATGTACTTTTTGTCCGCTGACTTATAGACAGGGTTCGTGTATCCGAGACTTTCGGTGTATTTTTCCGTTCCGTTTGTATTAAATGAGACAACTGAGTCGGTTGTAATAAGAATATTACCTGACGACAAAGGCATAACCGAGAGTATTTTCCTTTCGGAAGAAATGACCTTGTTTTCGCTTTCGCCGTCTTTTGACGAGTTGACATGATTTCTGACCTGCGGTACGACATAAAGCGTCGCAACTAAAAGCAGTGCCACGGATATTATGATTATCAGTGACTTTAAAATTCGCTTTTGTTTTTTTCTGCCTTTGACTTTTACCACTCTTTCGGAGCGTTCGTTTTCTTTGTTAGCCATTTTGAATTTCTCCGTAAAAAACTTTATTTAAATACAGTCCGCACGCCGATGCTGTCACACCTGCGTTATTTCTGTCTTTTTTTTCGATTATTTCGGGGATAGAACCTGCGGGAATTTTTCCTCGGCTGATGTCAAGGAGAGTACCGACGGCTATTCTGACCATGTTATATAAAAAGCCGTCACCGCTGACTTTAAAAATTACTTTGTCGCCGTCACGTTCGACCTTGAAGTCATAGATCGTTCTGACGGTATCTTTTACCGACGAACCGGCGGCGCAAAGCGAGGCAAAATCGTGACGTCCGACGAAATCTTTCGCCTGTACATCAAGAAATTTTTCGTCAAGTTTGTATTTATAATGGTATGCCCTGCCGATGAGAAACGGGTCACGGACGGGGGCGTTGTTGATGATGTAGACATATTCCTTGCCCTTGCAGTCAAAGCGTGCGTGGAAATTTTCCGGTACTTCTCGGCAGGATATGACGGCGATTTGGTCGGGTAAAACGGCGTTTAGTGCGTACACCGCCTTTTCGCATGGCATCTGA
Source organism: uncultured Faecalibacterium sp. (assembly GCA_964495955.1). Lineage (GTDB taxonomy): Bacteria > Bacillota > Clostridia > Oscillospirales > Acutalibacteraceae > UBA6857. Next base: position 1,869 of record CAZBXS010000021.1, on the reverse strand, counting down.
GTTTCCAATTTGCAGTTAAAATAAAATTCGTTTGCGTGAACGCCTGCATCGGTTCGACTGCAACCGTGAACGGTCGGTTTTTGACCGAAAATTCGCTCGATTGCGTCCGATACGCATTGCTGAACGGTGACGCCGTTAGGCTGAATCTGCCACCCGTGGAAAGCGAAACCGTCGTATTTAATTTTAAAAAGATAGTTTCGCATATCACACCTCACACGAGAGCACCGAATTTAATATTGAGTAATACGACGGCAGCTATAGAAGCCGAAACTGTCGCAAATGAGACAAAATCTCGGGCACCCAATTTCATTTTTTTCATACGTGTCCTGCCTTCGCCGCCTTGGTAGCAACGACATTCCATCGCAAATGCAAGTTCGTATGCACGTCTGAATGCCGAGACTAAAAGCGGAACGAGTATGGGTATCAGAGCTTTCGACCTTTCGATAAGTCCGCCGCTTTCAAGGTCGGCACCTCTCGCTTTTTGGGCGTTCATGATACGGTCGATTTCGTCTATGAGCGTCGGGATAAACCTCAAAGCAAGGGTCATCATCATCGCAAGAGTGTGAACCTGTATATGAAAAACATTAAGCGGAGACAAAAGTCTTTCTATGCCGTCGGTGAGCATTGTCGGGGTCGTCGTGTAGGTCAAAAGTGAACTCGCCATGATAAGAGCGACAATTCTGATCGCCATAAACAACGCCGTATATATGCCTTTAGTAGTTATGTTTATAAACGACCACGAGACTAAAGTTGTCCCACCTGAGACATAAAATATGTTTAATGCAGTCGTAAATATGACTATCGGTAAAATAGGCTTAACGCTTTTGAGGAACATTTTCAGCGGTACTTTAGACAGCAAAATTATCCCGACAAGCAGTACCGCCATCAATAAAAGTGACCAAGCGTTCTTACACATGAAAATCAAAACGAGAAGCATTATCGTCAGTATTATTTTCGCTCTTGGGTCAAGCGAATGTATGAAAGATTTTTGGGGGAAATACTGACCTATGGTTATGTCTTTGATCATTTCGCACTGCCCCCTTTCAAAAGCCTGAGAAGCTCTTTTTCGCCGTCTTCAACGGTATAAATATCGGTTCTGACATCGTAGCCTTTTTCTTTGAGCTTTAAAAATACAGACGTGATTTCGGGGATATTAAGTCCCATTGATACAAGTTCGTACGCTCTTGAATAAACTTCGTCGACCGAGCCGAACATCGCCTTTTCGCCGTTATTCATGACGAGGACTTTCGTTGCGATTTTTGCGACGTCTTCCATGCTGTGTGAGACTATCATTACTGTACTTCCGGTATTTTTTCTGTACTCTGAAATGAGCGATAAAACGGTGTCCCTGCCTTTCGGGTCAAGTCCCGCACACGGCTCGTCTAAAACGAGAATTTTCGGTTCCATGGCCATAACCCCAGCTATTGCGACACGTCTTTTTTCACCGCCCGACAGGTCAAACGGCGATTTTTCGAGGTAGCTTTCATCTAAGCCGACGAATTTCACCGACTGAATGACACGTCTTTTGATTTCTTCTTCGCTAAGTCCCATATTTTTCGGGCCGAAAGCGATATCTTTTTCGACCGTTTCTTCGAACAGCTGATATTCGGGGTACTGGAAACAAAGTCCGACGGAAAATCGGGCATTTCTTGTGGCGGACTTGTCCTTCCATATATCGACATCTTCGACATATACTTTTCCGCTCGTTGACTTCAAAAGTGCGTTAAAATGTTGAATTAGGGTACTTTTACCCGAACCGGTATGACCTATCAGTCCGATAAGTTCGCCTTTTTCTATATCTATATTTATGTTGCGTATTGCGGTATGTTCAAACGGCGTTTTAATTCCGTATACATAGCTGAGATCCTG
>CAZBXS010000020.1:0-14731 GCA_964495955.1 uncultured Faecalibacterium sp. | reverse complement strand
TTTTCGGCGGAAGAATTGCCTACAAGTGGAAAATAAATCTCGACAAAATGGTCGATGTTCTCATCTACGGAACGATACTGGGCATAATCGGCGCAAGACTTTATTACGTCGCATTCGAATGGGGCTATTACTCGAAGCACCTTTCGGAAATCGTACAAATTTGGAACGGCGGACTTGCTATTTACGGCGGCATCATCGGCGGACTTTTGGGTGCATTCATCGCCTGTAAACTCGAAAAAGTCAACTTTTTAAATCTTCTCGATATGGCATCTATGAGCTTGCTCATCGGTCAGGGTATCGGCAGATGGGGCAATTTCGCCAACCAAGAAGCGTTCGGTACACTGACTGATAAGCCGTGGGGCATGATGAGCGACACCGTTTTAAGCTACATACAAAAACACCCCGATTCGTTCGGTCTTGACGGTATGACAAGCGAGCAGATAGCGACTTATATCAGCGAAAACGACTTATATGTACACCCGACTTTTCTTTATGAATCAGTTTGGTGCTTGCTCGGATTCGGACTTCTCTATCTCATTTTGAGAAAATACAGGCGTTTCAGCGGTCAGCTCTTCCTGACCTACGGCGTTTGGTACGGGGCAGAAAGAGCTATAGTCGAAGGCTTGCGTACAGACAGCCTTTTCATCGGCGATACCAACTTGCGTGTCTCCCAGCTTTTGTCTATTGTACTTATGAGCGTGTGCCTCGTTCTTCTTATCGCACTGACGGTAAAGTACAAGAAAAATCCGAAACTTATCGAGGGTATAGACTACTTCCCCGAAAAGACGGAAAAAGAACTTGCGGCTGAAGAAAAACTTATGGCTAAAAAGAAAGCGAAACAGGAAAAGAAAGCGTTAAGAAAAAGTGCGAAAAATGTCGTCATTCGAAACGGAAAAATGGTCAAAAAACAGTCCGCAGAAAAAGAAGACGAACTTTCACACGAAATAAAAGCCGATGAAACGAACGGCACCGACACGTACAAAAAAGACGGCGAAAGCGAGGAAAACGATGAAAATAATTGACGGAAAAGCGGTCAGCCTCAAAGTCAAAAACGAGGTCAAAGAAGCGACCGAAAAGCTCAAAAAAATCGGCGTCACGCCCACTCTCGCAGTTATAATCGTCGGAGACGACCCGGCGTCGAGGGTATATGTAAACAACAAGAAAAAGGCGTGTGAATACGTCGGTTTCGGTTCGGAAGAATACGCCTTAGACGAAAACGTCAGCCAAGAAGAACTCTTGAAACTTATAGAAAAACTCAACTCGGACAACGAAGTCGACGGAATACTTTGCCAGTTACCTTTGCCGAAACACATAGACGAAAACGCTGTCATGAACGCAATTTCAAGTGAAAAAGACGTCGATGCGTTCACACCGGCAAACGTCGGAAAGATAATGACGGGCGAATATGACATGCTCCCCTGTACCCCGGCGGGAATCATGGAACTTATCAAATCGACGGGTACATGTGTATCGGGCAAACACGCCGTAGTTGTCGGAAGAAGCAACATAGTCGGAAAGCCTGTAGCAATGCTGCTTTTACACTCCGACGCCACAGTCACCGTCTGTCACTCCAAGACGGAAAATCTCAAAGAAATCTGCCGTAGCGCAGACATTCTCGTCGCAGCCGTCGGAAAGCCGAAATTCATAACAGAAGATATGGTAAAAGTCGGCGCAACGGTCATTGACGTCGGCATAAACCGAGACGAAAACGGAAAACTTTGCGGTGATGTAGACTTTGAAAAAGTGTGTGAAAAAGCGGAATACATAACGCCCGTACCGGGAGGCTGCGGGCCGATGACAATAGCCATGCTTATGAAAAATACATACAATGCGGCTGTAACTCGCAGAGGGTGCGAGGGGTAAAATAAAAGTTTGTAAACTAAAAAAAATCGGATGCCAAGGCATCCGATTTTTTATTTCACGGTTTTAGTATCTATCCCGACAAAAAGAAACAAGCACTTGCTTTTGCAAGTGCTTGTTTTGGCAGGGGCACTAGGACTTGAACCCAGGGCACGTGGTTTTGGAGACCACTGCTCTACCAACTGAGCTATACCCCTAAAAAATGGTGGGCCATCAGGGACTCGAACCCCGGACCGACCGGTTATGAGCCGGTTGCTCTAACCAACTGAGCTAATGGCCCGATTGACTTTAGGCGAAACGCCAATGTGTCAGTCGACTAAAAGAGTATATCAAAATAGAAAAGTATTGTCAAGGGAATTTTGAAATTTCCCTTGACTTTTTTCGAAAATATTCGCTTTTTCTGCGTTTTTAGTGCTGTCCGTTTTGTTGGCGGTACTCGTCGTACTTCTGATAATCGGGATCCTGTATCGGTGACGGTGGCATTATCGCCGCAGCTACGATGTATATGATAACTCCCGGAACGAGCGCCGTAACCGCTGTTATAACGCCCCACGCAATTCGGATTATTGCCGGTTCGACGTTGAGCGCCTGCGCCAAGCCTCCGCACACTCCGCTGATTTTCTTGTCATAGCTTTTCGTCAGCCTTTTCGATGTGTTGTTGACCGTTTGATAATAATTTTCGGGCGGGTTGTCGATAGCCAGTGCGAGAATGAAATACACTATCGCCGCCGTGCCTACCGAATATGTCGCAAGGGCGACCGCAATAAGTCTGACAAGCGTCGGGTCGATGTTGAAATAGTCGGCGATGCCCGAACACACACCGCAGATTTTTTTGTCGGGACTTTTCGATAATTTTTTGTTTGCCATTTTTGTCTTCCTTTCTTTTTTGTACTTTTTAACGGGATATACATTCCGATTGGCTGTACATTCTCGTTTGTACTTCTCTATTATAACATGCGTTATTTATAATGTCAACACCTTTTTTACTTAAGCATTGGGGTTAAACAAAGACCGCCCAAAGATGAAATTTCGTCCGAGTACTTGTTAAAAAGTACAAAAAAGCAAATAAGCAGATGTCAAAATGTACAAAAAAGCAAAAAAGTATTGACATACATTTGTAAAAGTTATATTATCAAACTGTTAAGTGTGTATGAATTCACACGCAAAAGAAAGGAGAACACTCTATGAAGAAAAAATCATTATTGGCACTTTTATTGGCGTTCGTGCTTGCGTTCGCTCCGTTTACCGTCGCATACGGCGTCGACCACGAAGAAGTCGTTCGTGGAGTCACCGCAAGCAACAGAAAACTTGTTTACTGCGGTGCAAGCATGTACGACGAAGAAACATTGGCACCGTTCGTCGCACCGTACACAGACAGCAAGTACGACGCAATCAACGCCAAGGCGAGAGAAATCACCGCCGAGTGCAAAACCGTAAGCGAAAAGGCAAAGACCGTCTACACTTGGGTAGCGAATAACATCTATTATGATGATGACTATTATTTACGCAAGGCAAAAGACGCTCCGAGTGCCAACCCAAAAGACGTTTTCGAAACGGGCATTGCGGTTTGCCAAGGCTACGCACAGCTTATGACCATGATGTGCCGTGCGGTCGGAGTACCCTGCCGAACGGTAACGGGACAAACTTATGACGAAGATTCCGGTTTTAACGTAAATAATAAGCCGTATCTCTACAATGCGGAGTGGCACGCTTGGAACGAAATCTATCTTGACGGCGAATGGCGTATGTGCGATCCGACATGGGACAGCCAGAACAAATATTTCTACAGTGAAAAGCTGACATATCCCGCAACAGATAAATACTACTGCATGGACATTGACGAGTTTTCAAAGGACCACTATATTATAGACTACCGTGACCGTATTGATCTTGCAAGTGGTGATCTCGGCTACACATATGTAAAAGTCGGTTATTATACTGTACGTCCGCAAGCTGACAGAATGTGGCTTATGTTTAATTATACCGGAAACGAAAAAGATGTCGTAATCCCCGAAGAACTTTATGCCGAAAATATATATACCCACTTTGAGTGGAACGACAACATCGAAAGTATTACTTTCCCGTCAACAACTCAGGTTATAGGCGGATCGATTGTCTATAAATGTAATAATCTCAAAACAGTCAATTTTAATGAGGGATTACGCTGTATAGGTCCATTCTCATTCACTAATAGTATAAGTCTTAAAAACATAAATATGAAAGAAGGACTACTGGAAATAGACCAATCCGCTTTCGGTTATTGCACAAGTCTTGAAGAAGTTTCGTTACCGTCGACTGTAAAAACGATAGATGAAACTGTATTCGAATACTGTACAGCCTTAAAGACAATTGAGCTCGGAAACAACATCGAGGAAATAGGCGAAAATGCATTCAAAGGTTGTACCGCTTTGACAACTGTCAAGTACAACGGAACGAAAGCTGACTGGGATAAAATGACTATCGGCGACGGAAACGAAGCTCTCCTCACCGCAACGATCATAACGAGTGAGGGTGTATATGTACCGGAAACAAAACCGACAGAACCCCCGACGGAAGAAACCACGAAGAAAGACGAAACGACGACAGACAACACCACGAATAATGACAACATGTCGACGACAGAACCCGACAATCAAAACGGCACAACCGACCAGACGACAAAATGCGACCACATTTGTCACAAAGGCGGATTTGTCGGCGTCATATACAAAATCGTTCGTGTATTCTGGAAACTGTTCGGAACGAACAAATACTGCGCCTGCGGTGTAGCACATTACTAAGGTGCAGTGGTGAAGTACGGCACTAACGTACAGCACGAAGTGCGTACCGAAGCATGTGCCAAATCATGTGCTAAATCACAGCGGACTGTGTGGGTTTCCCCTACCGTTACCGCTAACGATAATATGGCTTTATAAATTAAACACCCCGTCGGACAAGCCGACGGGGTGTTTACTATTGAGTTAATCTAAGATCAACCGAATTACTTGCTCTGGCTGATAGGTGGCTGAAAATGATACAAATTTAAATACGTATCATATATCATTCTTACCATTTCGTCACCCCACACCCCACCTACAAACTAACCCCCAACCACCTACAGCCTTACCTCATTAACGCTACCGCCGGCGAAAAACGCTTCTATATTTTCAACTGTGGTTTCGGCTATATTCTCCAATGCTTCTTTTGTCAAAAACGCCTGATGTGATGTGACTATAACATTCGGCATCGCTATAAGCCTTGTCAGTTTATCGTCTCGGACAATGTGTGCCGAAAAATCTTCGAAGAAGAAATCAGACTCTTCCTCGTAGACGTCAAGACATGCCGCACCGATTTTCTTATTCTTTATCCCCTCTATGAGCGCCTCGGTATCTATCAAAAGTCCCCGTGACGTGTTCAAAATCACCACGCCGTCTTTCATTTTCTCTATAGTTGCCGAGTTTATCAGCTTTTTGTTATCCTCTGTCAGCGGACAGTGGAGAGAAACAATGTCACTTGAGCGAAAAAGTTCTTCGAGAGAGACATACTTCGCCTGTACATCATCAGACGGCGAAATGTCGTAAGCTATGACGTTCATTCCGAAACCGTTACAGATTTCTATGAACGCCTTGCCGATTTTTCCCGTACCGATAACTCCGATCGTTTTCCCGTACAGTTCAAAGCCGGTAAAATCGTTGACGCTGAAGTTAAAATTCCGTGTCCTGATGTACGCTTTGTGAATACGTCTGACCGATGTCAGCAACAACGCCATTGTGTGCTCGGCAACGGTTCTCGGCGAATATGCCGGCACTCTGACAACGGTTATACGGTTTTTTGCAGCGGCGAGGTCGACATTATTAAACCCGGCGCAACGCAAAGCTATCAGTTTTACCCCGTACTGACAAAGTTTATCTATGACTTCGGCGTTTACATTATCGTTGACGAAAACAACGACCCCGTCATAGCCTTTGGCAAGGCGTACTGTATCGGGGTTGAGTTTCGTTTCGTAGTACTTAAAACTAATATTCTTTCCTTTTGAATATTTTTCAAGTCCGGGTCTGTCGTACTCCCTTGCATCAAAAACAGCAAAATTCAGCATTGTATCTCCTCCGACGGTTTCTGTAGCGAAGCGGCGAACGACGCACCTCGAAGGCGCACGTCGCAGGCGTGCGGTCTAAGACGGTGCACGAGTTCGCCGCCGGCTGTACAAAGTCTGAAATTAGTATGCGCCGAAACGCTGAAAATATCAGCCTAAATAAAAACTCCGCCTTTCGTAAGGCGGAGTTTTTGCGTACAGTATAATTTTATTTGCTTTCTGCCGGGAGAAGACAGTTACTTGTGAAATATTCGACGCCGTAAGAAGAAAACTGTTCGAACATATCAATTCTGTCGACTGTCCAACACTGTGGTGTCAAGCCTGCATCTGTGATGAGCTTTACGCTGTTTTTGTCACACTTTGATGCGTTAAAACTGACTGCGTCTATGCCGTTGGCTGTGCAAAGGTCAATGACATTTTCGTTGACTGTGTGTGTCAGATACGATGTCGGGATATCTTTGTTTAACTTCTTTACAGCCTTGAGCGGTTCCTCGCTGAACGAAATTACACGTACTTTATCAAGTACTTCATAGCGTGTAAGAAGCTCAATAAATTCGTCTATCTTTTCGTCCGAAGAAGTTTTTATCTCTATGACAGAAACGATGTCGTATGTCGAAATCACCGCAAGGGTTTCTTCAAGCGTCGGAATAACCACTCCGTCGTACTTTTCAATGTTTGCACCGTTGTTGTATTCGATTTTCCTAAGGTCGCTAAGCTCTGTGTCGGAAATTTTCACATTCTGACCTGTCATTCTTTTCAAGCTGTTATCGTGCGATACGACCCATACGCCGTCCTTTGACAGCTGTACATCATATTCAACGCCGTAATATCCGGCATCGCACGCCTTTACGAATGCGGCAATCGTGTTTTCGGGAGCTATAGCCGAAAGTCCTCTGTGCGCTATCATTTTGACTTTGGATAAATCGGAAACGGACGAAGTCGAAATCGAGACGGTTTCTTTCACTTCGATGGGTTTCACACGTACAAATTCATAATATACAGCGCCCGCAACCGCACACAAAATCACGGCGAACGCCACCAAAACGGCTATAATTTTAGTCTTTCTTTTCATTATCTTTACTCCTATCGGTATCGTTATTTTCATTCGGCGATGAGCCGACAAATCGGTTGACCAACAGCGAAACCGTAACGCCGTAGACCGTACTTAAAATTCTGTTGAGGGCGTACAGGTGAGGGGCGTTCGATCCGACGGTTATAACGATTATCAAAAACGTTGCCGCCGCTATCGCCGTTGCGTCGGTTTCTTTTATGACGGTGAGAAAATATATCAGCAGGATTATGCCTATCGGTACGACTAAAAAGTCGAGACGGCTGAGCAGGGGTATCTGCCCGACCGTCAAAAACAGCATGCCGAATATGCCGCCGATACAAGTCCCTATTATCCTCGAAATTCCCGACCTGAACGACTGGGAAACACTGCCTCGCATGACAATTACAGCGGCAAGGCAAGCGTATATCGAGGTATGTTCGTTGACGAGAAAATCAAATGCACGGTGAATGGCGTTATCATACTGTGCGGTAAGTTCGAGGATATACCGCACTAATGAGTACGAAAACATACACACCGCAACAGCGATGCCCGTTTTGATGTTTCTCATTCCGATTTTGGGAAGTTGCTTTTTCTTCATTTGTTCCTCTCGTGAAGGATCATTCCATGTTTTCGAGATTGTTTCTTGTGCTTCTGAGATCCGATGATGACGATGAAAGGAAACCGTCTATCTCGCCTATCATGTTCATTGCGTACTCGTACGCCGCCCGTCTTATACCGGTCGACCATTCGTTAGCTTCGTCTCTCATCTGCTGACAGTCGGTCTTTGTGGCTGTCATCATCGCTTCACAGTCGTTGTTAGTCTCGGTCAAAAGCTGTGTTGCTCTCTCGTTGGCTTCCTTCGTTATATTGTTTTCGCTGATAAGATGCTCTGCTTGAAGTTGGGCATTTCTGATAATGTCTTCTGCTGCGGCTCTGGCTTTGGCGACTATGTCGTCACCTGTAGCTTTAGCGCTTGCGACAATGTCTTCGGCTTCTTTTGTTGCGCTGTTTTTCTTGTTCTCGGCGAATTCTTCGGCGGACGCAATTATCCTGTTTCTGTTAGCCGTAATTTTTTCGGCTGTTTTGAAATCCTCCGGAAAATTCGCTCTGATTTCTTCGGTAAGGCTTATGACTGCGTCACCGTCAAGTAATCTTCTATGGAATAATTTGAGATTGAATCCTTTGTCAACCGTTTCGACTATTTCATCGAGTAATTCTTCAATACGCATATTTTTCACCAATCCTTATATTTTATCATATTTTATTTTTTCAACGGGTTCTTCCCGAATTTTCTTTTTTGGGGTACAGTCGACTGCCTACGGCAATTTTGATTTTTCCGAAGTCAAAGTCACCTCAGGCGTTCGACTATGTCGCCGAGTATTTCTTTTGGTACAAATGCGGATATGTCTCCGCCGAGTGAACACACTTGTTTTATCACGCTCGACGAAAGGAACATATTGTCCGAATCAGCCGACAAAAACAGCGTTTCGACTTCATCATTGAGCTTTTTGTTAATTAACGCCTGTTGGAATTCGTCCTCAAAATCCGACACGGCTCTAAGCCCTTTTATAATGGCGACTGCGCCTTTGTCTTTAGCGTATTCCGCCAAAAGTCCGCAATGCGAATCTATGACGACATTGGGCATATCTTTTGTACAGCGAAGGAGCATTTCCACACGTTCTTCCTGTGTAAAAGTATAATTTCCCATTTTTTTGTAATTCGACATAACTACAACTATAACGCTGTCGAATAATTTCGACGCACGTCTGATTATGTCAAGATGACCGATAGTCACCGGGTCAAACGAACCGGGACATACGGCAATTTTTCTTCCCATTTTTCATTTCTCCTCAAAACGATAGGTCACTAATTTGATCTTCCCGTACTTGTATTCTTTCGCTATCGAAAAGTTCCCCGCTTTTTCGGGCAGTTCTTCTTCGAAAGGCGCTTCGCAAATTATTACTCCGCCCTCATTCATTATATCCGCTACAAGAGGTAAAGCCTTTTGTAAAAGTCCGGATTTATACGGCGGATCGAGAAAAGCTATATCGTAGTTTTCAGCTCTCGTCGCCGCAAAAGCGATACTGTCGGTATTAAGAACGATAGCGTTTTTGTTAAGTCCCGTATTTTCGAGATTTTTCTTTATCACTTCGACGGACTTTCTTGACAAGTCGACAAATACAGCGCTTTTCGCACCTCTTGAAAGAGCTTCTATTCCGAGCTGACCCGAACCTGCGAAAAGGTCGAGAACCTTTCTGCCCTCAAGTTCGAATTGGATTATGCTAAACAGAGCTTCTTTGACTTTGTCCGTTGTCGGTCTGACATCTTCGCCTTCGAGGGTCATGAGTTTTCTCCCTCTTGCGACACCTGTTATAACTCTCATTTCTTTCCTTTCCGTATTCACTCACCTGTACCTAAAACAGACAGGCAAATCGTTACAATCGGTTATTATATATTATCACACTTTATTAAAGAAATTTCAACCCTTTGCGACAATATTTACAATTTCGGCATTATTCGAGGTTCGCTTTCGGCTTGACTTCTTTTCTTCCGTGATTATAGAGCTTTCTGTTATCGAGTGCCCACTGTCTTTGGGTGAATTCGCCCGTTTTGACTTCGCCGATGCTCTGCGCCATTTCATATACTGTCGCATCGAGCGTATCAAGCTGACAGAGAACTTCCGCTTCTATAAACAAAGGTCTTACCGCAGCGCCGAATTCGGGTTCGCCGTGGTGGGAGATAAGCATATGTTCCAAAAGTACCGCCTTGTCTTTGGGCGTGCCGAGCTTTTCAGCCGCTTTTTCGACTTCCATTGCGCCCATGACGAGATGACCTAAGAGATTACCCTGTACGGAATAATTCGACGCAACGCCCGTATTTTCGGCTACATCGTATTCGTAAAGTTTGGCTATATCGTGTAAGATAGCGCCGGAAAGTAACAGTTCTCTGTCTATAGACGGATATATTTTACAGGCACATTCGGCAAGGCGTAAAATCGAAAGCGTGTGATAAAGCAGTCCGCCTCGCATAGCGTGATGAAGTTTGAAAGCGGCGGGCCAATAGAGAAGTTCGCTCTTATGGCTGTCGAGAATTGATTTTGTAAGTTTTCTAAGGTCGCCGTCACGGAATGTGTCGAGAATATTATATATTTCGCCGAGCATCATTTCGCCCGAATATTCAGCCGAGGGTACAAAATCGGTTATACTCACGCCGTCCGCTTCTATGACCGGGCGTATCCTGTCGATACGAAGTTGGTTTGCGCCGTTGTACTGCTGGAGTTGACCTCTGAATTTTATCAGGTCGTTGACGCCGTATACGCCGTGTAATTCTTCTTTGTAGTCCCAAAGTTTAGCGGAAATTTCGCCGTCTTTGTCACAAAGCGTCAAATCGAGATAGGGTATCCCTTTGACATTTATTTTTTTGTCTACGGTTTTAATTAAAGCGAAACCGTCGACAACGCCGTTTCTTTGTTCGATAAAGTTCATTATTCTTCCTCCTCGCTGTATTCTTTGAAGCCTTCGCCGAGGACTTCGCCTGCCTCTGAAATTATCGTGAATGCATGTTCGTCGACACTGCGAACTATCTTATTTATTTTGCTGACTTCAGCTGCTCTTGCGGCACAGACTAACATTCCTTTGTCGGAGTCTGTGTATGCGCCTTTTGCGGGGACTACCGTAACGCCTCTGTGCATAGCGGTTATGATAGCTTTTGAAACTTCGTTCGGCATCGAAGTTACTATAAACAGCACTCTGCCGTGACCTGTACCGTAAAGTATCAAGTCGATAACTTCGCCCGAAATGAAAACGACTATCGCCGAATATAATGCACTTTCGAGATTTTTATACGCTACGCCGGACGCCAAAACGACCATCATGTCGACCAAAAGTAACATTCTGCCCATTGAAAGATGGGGGTACTTTTTGTTTATGAGCTTGACTATGATGTCCGTGCCTCCGCTTGTTGCGTTTCTTGTGAATATCAAAGCAAGTCCGACGCCACTGCATACGCCGTAAAATATTGACGCAAGCAGTTTATCGTTCGTTCCTGCGGGGATTATTTTAGCGAAAACGTCGGTCATCAAAGATAAAATCACGGTCGCAATGAACGATTTTACGAACAGTTTTCTGCCGAGAAAAACGAACGCCAAGATAAACAGCGGTACGTTCAGCGTGAGCATGACGGCGCCTATCGGCAGTGACGGGAAAAAGTGATTTACGATAGTCGAAATACCCGTCAATCCTCCGCAGGCGATATTGTTCGGTACGGAGAACATGTTTATTCCCAACGCAAATATTGACGAACCTGCGAAAAATACGAAGATGTCCGCAATCCATGTCAGTGCTTGGGTGCGTTTCGGATTTTTTAACTTCTTTTCGGAATTAGCCATATTAGTCCTCCTCCTGAATTATGACCTCGAACAATTCTTTAAGTCTTTGTGTCTCCCCTTTTAAGTACAGATAACCGAACAGCGTCTCAAGAGCTGTTGCGTAACGGTAGTCACGGGGGTTGGCGTTTTTGGGAAGATGGTTTGCATGAGCGTTTCTTCCCCGTTTGTATATGCTTTCTTCTTTTTCGCTCAAAAGCGGCAGTATTCTTTCTCCTGCTTTCGCCTGAGCAGACGCTTTGACCGTTTCGACGGCGAGAGAATGGAGTTTGTTTACGCTCCTGTTCGCCTGACAGACAAGTCTCTGACGTACAAACAAGTCATAGACTGTGTCACCCACAAAAGCCAGCGCCAAGGGACTGATTTGGTCGACGTCGCAGTCTAAATCAAATAAATTTTCCAATTTTGACCCTCCGTTAGTTGACGAAATCGAATTCGAAATCGTATATGCTGACCGTGTCGCCCTCTTGAATTCCCTTTTCTCTCAAGGCGTCGATTATTCCGCTTGACTGCAAAACACGCTGGAAATACTGAAGTGACTCATAGTCGTCCAAGTCGGTTTTACAAAGTATTTTTACAAGCCAATCCGCTTCGACGATATACACATCGTCCTCGACGGTTATATTAAAGCCGGTGTTCGACTTTTTAAGGAGAGTTTCCATCGGAACTTCCTGTGCCTCGTACTTTTTAATCGGCGGTAAAGTCGCAAGCATTTTCGCTGCGGCGTTGATGACGTCTTTTGTGCCCTCGCTTATCGGAGCGCACATTTCGAAATATTGCAGTCCTTTTTCCTGTATATAATTTCTAAAGCGTTCAAGCTGTTCGTCCTCGGCTAAGTCTATCTTGTTTCCGACGACTATCTGGGGACGCTTTGAAAGTTCGGGGTCGAATTTTTCAAGCTCCGAATTTATCTTTTCGAAATCTTCTATCGGGTCTCTGCCCTCACTGCCTGATACATCGACAATGTGAATTAGCATTCGACATCTTTCGACATGGCGTAAAAATTCATGACCTAAGCCGACACCGTCGCTTGCTCCCTCGATAAGTCCGGGGATATCGGCAACAACAAACGACGCACCCTCACCGAGAGATACAACACCCAGTACAGGCGTAAGGGTCGTAAAATGGTAGTCGGCGATTATGGGTTTCGCTTGGCTGACGACGGATATAAAGCTCGATTTTCCCACATTTGGAAAACCTAAAAGACCGACATCGGCTAAAAGTTTCAATTCGAGTACAACTTCCCATTCTTCGCCCGGTGCACCGCTTTTTGCAAATCTCGGTGCCTGTCTTGTAGCTGTTGCGAAATGGGGGTTACCCCAACCGCCTCTGCCGCCTTTTGCGGCGATGAAAGGTTCGTCTGTCGACATATCCGACAGTACAACACCGCTTTCGCATTCTCTTATGACAGTTCCTCTGGGGACGTAAATAACGAGGTCTTCGCCTTTTCTTCCGTTACGGCGTCCGCCCTGTCCGTTTGAGCCGTTCTCGGCTTTGTATTTTCTTTTGTACTTAAAATCGGCAAGTGTCGACAGGTTGTCATTGACCTTGAATACGACATCTCCGCCTTTTCCTCCGTCACCGCCGTCGGGCCCGCCGGAAGCGACGAATTTTTCTCTGTGGAATGCGACGGCTCCGTCACCGCCGTTTCCCGCTTTTATCATGATTTTGGCTTTATCGACAAACATTATAATAACTCCTAAGCATAAAACTTCATAGTAATTATACAACACAAAGGTAAAATAATAAATAGTTTTCGAAAAAATTTATTTTTGCGTAGGTTCTTTCGGCTTTCTTTAGCGAATTTAACTTTTTTGCCCTTGTATTTGAAGTGGAAATGCAATATAATAGTGTGGTATATTTCGCACACAGGTGAGAAAAATGAAAACGGCTGTTGCGTTTAGCTTCGGCACAAAAAGCAGGTGACAAAATGAACGACTACGATATATTCGAAAAACAGGAAATCGAAAGAGAAAAAAAGGAAATTCGCCGATACGGCGTTTTGGGAGGTCTGTGCGTCCTCGGATTTCTTTTGGTACAGGAGATACTCTTCCTCGTGCTGACTGTTTTCGGCGGTACGGAACTTTATTATTCCGACGAACTTTTTTCGCAATGCATAGATATGCTTTTTACGGTGATTTCGATATGCGGCCCGTTTCTTTTGTGCGGTCTTTATGAAAGAAAATATACATCATATGAAATTTTGCCCTTGGAAAAGCCGAAAGATACTTCTCTTTCACTCTTGGCTATCCCGTCGGGTGTGGCGCTGTGCCTTATCGCAAGTACAATAACATCGTATCTGACATATTTTTTGGAACTTATGGGACTGAAGCTCACTTCGCCCAACGTTTCCGCTCCTGCGTCGGAGTTTGAACTCGTTATTTACTTTTTGCGTCTGACAATAGTTGCCGGTGTTATAGAAGAAATAAGTTTCCGTGGCGTTATCATGCAGCCTCTTAGAAAATACGGCGACGGTTTCGCTATGGCTATGGCGGCGATTATTTTCGGACTTGTACATTGCAATTTGATACAGGCGCCGTTCGCTATTCTCGCCGGTCTTATCATCGGATATTTTACTATTGTTTCGGGTTCGCTTTGGACAGGCATTTGTATCCATCTTTTAAACAATGCGATTTCGGGCGTTATATCTTACGCTTATTCGAAATACAGCGAAGAAGTTTATCTCTCGCTTGCTAATTCAATATACAACGCCGTTATGTTTGTCGGCATCGTTTGTCTTGTTTTCTTCTTTATGAAAAAGAAAACTTTGTCAACCCACGGCAGACGGACATTCATATCGGTCGGTCAAAAAGTTAAAGCCTATGTTCTTAACCCGGCAATGATAATAGCGTTTATCGCAATTTGCTGGTACACACATTTTTATATATCAATATGAATGACAGTTATTTTATGAATTACGCTTTGACGCTTGCAAAAGAAGCAAGCGACGAAGGTGAAGTTCCCGTCGGCGCAGTCGTTGTCCGTAACGGCGAAATAGTCGGAACGGGACGAAACCGTCGAGAGACGGGAAAGAACGCCTTATGCCACGCCGAAATAGAGGCGATAAACAACGCCTGTACAAAATTAGGCGGTTGGCGACTTTGGGAGTGTGAAATGTTCGTCACGCTCGAACCGTGTCCGATGTGTTCGGGGGCGATAATAAATTCACGCATACGAAAAGTCGTTTTCGGCGCATACGACGAAAAAGCAGGTTGTTGCGGTTCGGTCATGAACATGTTTGACTTTCCGTTCAATCATAAGCCGGAAATCGTCGGCGGCATTTTGCAAGAGGAATGCACAGGCGTACTCAAAGAGTTCTTTATTAAATTAAGAAATACAAAAAAATTACAAAGAGGTGCTGAAA
>CAZBXS010000019.1:0-14736 GCA_964495955.1 uncultured Faecalibacterium sp. | reverse complement strand
TGTGAGCGTAGCGAACACGACTGAGGGGTTCGAACACAGAAGAAATTCTACAAAACCGCACAAACTAAAAATAAAATCATTTCGCATTTTGAATTCCGAATTTCGCATTTTCACCACCCCTCCCAAAAAACCAAAATTTTTTTGAAAAACCTATTGACTTTAGCGTGATGATGTGTTATCATGCTATCACACTAAACACGGAGGTACAAAACAATGAAAAAGAAACTAATCGCTGCGGTGCTTGCCGCTATAACAGTATTCGCTTTAGTTATGTTCACTTCTTGCGGTGACAAGGACGACGATTCTTCAAACGGCGGTGAAACTAACGGTACATTCACAATAGGACTTGACGCAACATTTGCCCCGTACGGATATCAGGACGACAACGGCGAAATCGTCGGATTCGATATCGACCTTGCAAAAGAAGTCGCCAAGAGAAACAACTGGGAATTCAAAGCTCAACCGATAGAATGGGCAGCCAAAGACTTCGAACTCAACGCCGGTACGATCGACTGCATCTGGAACGGCTTTACAATGAACGGCAGAGAAAACGACTATCTTTGGTCGGAAGCCTACGTCGACAACAGCCAGGTCGTCGTAGTTAAAGCCGACAGCGGAATTACTTCTTTCGCCGACCTTGCCGGAAAGACGCTCATCGCTCAACAGGAATCCTCAGCCGAGAAAGCTCTCAAGGACGAAGAAAACGAAGACATGAAAGCGCTTTTGGCTTCTCTCAAATCCCTTGACCTCGTCGGTGAGTACGACCTCGCATTCACAAATCTTGACGCAGGTTCGGCTGACGCAATCGCAATGGATATCGGCGTTGCCCAGTACAAAATCAAAGCAAGAGGCGAAGACAAGTACGTAATTCTCGACGAAAAGATCGCCGCCGAAGAATACGGTGTCGGATTTAAACTCGGCAATACCGAACTTCGTGACAAAGTACAGGCGACACTCGATCAGATGATAACCGACGGCACATTCCAAGAAATCGCTAAGACATGGGGACTTGAACAGTCGATCATCACAAAATAATTTTCGGTACTTGTTAAACGGTACAGCAAGAGAAACACAACTTAAAATTACGGACTTTCGCACCGAAAGGAGCGGAAGTCTTTGTTTGCAAGGTGGAACAATATGAACTTTTTAGCAATAACAGCGCAACAGTTGCCCCAAATTTTCAAACAGCTCGGAGAGGGCATGGTAACGACGCTCGAAATATTCGTACTTACGCTTTTGCTTTCACTGCCACTCGGACTTATCGTCGCTTTCGGCAGAATGAGCAAAAACTCACTACTGCGTACTGTCACCAAGGTGTACATATCGGTCATGCGAGGTACCCCTCTTATGCTTCAGCTTTTGGTCGTATATTTCGGCCCGTACCTCATTTTCGGTATGCAGATAACCTCCGACTATCGCTTCCCCGCTACCATAATCGCATTCGTTGTAAACTACGCAGCGTATTTTGCGGAGATTTACCGAGGCGGTATCGAATCAATGGAAAAAGGACAGTATGAAGCGGCGCAGATACTCGGATTTACGAAATCACAGACATTTGTACGTATAATTTTGCCACAGATGTTCAAGCGTGTACTTCCGTCAATCACGAACGAAGCGATAACTCTTGTCAAGGATACGTCTTTGGCGTTCGCCATTTCGGTCACCGAAATGTTCACAATCGCCCAGCGTATCGCATCGGCGAAATCCTCGATGATACCCTACGCCGTAGCCGCTTTGTTCTATTACATATTTAACTACGTCGTAGCGTTCGCAATGGAACGCATCGAGAAAAAATTCGATTATTACAAATCATAAGGAGGGGTACAGATGAATGTTCTCGAAATAAAAAATCTTTCGAAAAAATTCGGCGATCTTGAGGTACTTAAAGATATCAGCCTCACCGTTGAAAAAGGTCAGGTTGTGTCGATAATCGGCCCGTCCGGAAGCGGAAAAAGTACCCTTTTACGCTGTGCGACAATGCTTGAAAAAGCCGACAGCGGTGTCATCGAGTACGAAGACAAAGTGCTGATAAAAGACGGCATGTACTCAGACAAAAAAACGGTAAAAGAGATAAAAACGAAATTCGGCTTAGTCTTTCAAAATTTCAATTTATTTCCGCACATGTCTATCCTCAGAAACATAACCGAAGCGCCGATAAATGTTTTAGGTACAGACAAACAGACGGCAAAAGAGGAAGCGATGGCGTTACTTGAAAAAATGGGTCTTGCGGACAAAGCGGACGCATATCCGTGTCAGCTTTCGGGAGGACAGCAACAAAGAGTATCAATAGCAAGAGCTCTTGCAATGCACCCGGACGTACTGTTTTTCGACGAACCGACAAGTGCACTCGACCCGGAGCTTACGGGAGAAATACTGAAAGTTATACGTTCGCTCGCCGAGGAAAACATGACCATGGTCATAGTTACGCACGAAATGATATTCGCACGTGAAGTTTCGGATTACGTGATATTCATGGACGGCGGAGTTATCGTAGAGCAGGGCAGTGCGCAGGAAGTAATCAACGCACCTAAGACGGAAAGATTAAAGTCATTTTTGTCGAAGTTTACAGCGTGAAAATCGGCAACGGAGATTGATTTATCCAAAACGGAACAAAATCCTACTCCGTCCTTGAGAAAGTGAGATTTTGCGTTCATAATGTAGTCGAAAGGTAACCGTTAAAAGCGGTTAGCCGTATAGTTTATTTATATTATAAACAATCGTCACTTGGCACAGTGGCGGTTGTTTCTTTTTACTTTGATTTGTATTGTGAAAGTTTTCTTTCCGATATTAAATGTAATAGCACAGGCATATTTTCACGTCCTTTTCGGACGTAGATGTGATTATCTGCAAAACGAAGAAATCAAAGATAAATCAATTCAAATTTCGCATTCCGAATTTCGAATTGAACGAAGCTCATAGTTTCGAATTCAAAAAACCTCTTGATATAATCTCGGTTTAGCGTTAAAATATAACTACAAACTCAAGGAGGACTGATTATGGCTAAATATAATTTTGATGAAATAATCGACAGAAAAGGTACTAACAGCATGAAGTACGAAGCCGGAGCGAATGTTGAGGGACTTAAAAAAGACCACATTCCGCTGTGGATAGCCGACATGGATTTTGCTTGCCCGGACGCTGTTTTGGACGCTATGAAACGCCGTATCGACAAACGCATAATCGGCTACAGTATGCCCTATTCACAGGAGTATTTCGACGCTGTTATTTCATGGTACAAAAGAAGAAGCAACTGGGACTTTAAAAGAGAAAATATGGTTTTTTCCGCAGGTATCGTCACTGCTCTTAACGTAATTG
The DNA here is from genome assembly GCA_964495955.1 of uncultured Faecalibacterium sp. GTDB lineage: Bacteria > Bacillota > Clostridia > Oscillospirales > Acutalibacteraceae > UBA6857. Next base: position 11,421 of record CAZBXS010000019.1, on the reverse strand, counting down.
TAAGTCAGCTGACGAAGGAGGGCGAGGGTGTTATATTCTGTACCCCTGCATATTCTCCGTTTTATAACGCCGCAGTAAATAACAACAGAAAACCCGTATTCTCGAAACTTCTTAACGACAACGAGTACTACACCTTTAACTATGACGAAATAGAGGAGCTTGCGTCCAAAAAAGAAAACACGCTCTTTATCCTGTGCAATCCCCACAATCCGACGGGCAGAGTATGGACGGAAGACGAAATCAGAAAGGTAGTCGACATATGCTTAAAGCACGACGTGTTCGTTGTAAGTGACGAAATCCACGGCGACTTGATAAGAAGTGACAAAAAGTACACCCCGACTTTGACGCTCTATCCGAACTGCAAGAAGATAATCGCCTGTACAGCGCCGAGCAAAACTTTCAATATCGCAGGAAATCAGCTTTCAAATATCATTATCCCCGACGAAAAGTTAGCTGAAAAATGGTTCTCGTCTCACCTTTGCGGTATGCCTAACCCGATCGCAATCGACGCTTGTATCGCCGCATATAACGAATGTGAGGACTGGCTTGAAGAGCTTAAAAAGTACCTCGACGCTAACTTCGAATATCTCGAAAACTTCCTTAAAAAAGAACTTCCGCTTGCGAAATATCAAATTCCCGAAGGTACATATTTAGCATGGGTCGACCTTGGCGCATACGGCTCGGACAACGAACTTAAAGAAAAAATCGCCGCCGCAGGTGTGTTTATCGAATACTCAAACGAAGACTTCGTCCACAACTCCGACGGTCATGTCAGAATTAACATCGCCTGCCCGAAAAGCGTACTTGTCGAAGCGATGAACAGAATAGCAGGTGCCATAAAATAAAACGGATTTTTGCCTGATTTTCGGAAATACTTATATCGGGTGATAAAATGAAAAACGAAAATCCGAAAGAAAAAATGCCGTACAGTCAGACCCCGTCGTGTGACTCGGTTTTCGGTCAACCCGAAAGTTGCTATGACATGGTAAACAAATACGGCACATACAACATTCAGCCGACCGCCGACACTTCCAACGAATACCCTGCGATAGCTCAAGGTCTTTCGAAAGAAGTAAAAGAACAAAAGAGAAAAGAGCGGGACGAATGGATAAGCAAAAACAAAGAGCAATAAGCAATAAAATTCACCCCACAGCCGAATTTAAAGCTGTGGGGTGAATTTATTTGTACAAATATTATTCCGCTACGGTTTGTTCGTTTTTCTTAGCGACGAACGCTCTGACTTCTTCTTTGACTTTGCCGTCGATTTTGTAGAAGAATACCGGGATACAGCTGAGAGCTACGCATATTCCGGGTATCAGCCAATACGCCGCCATGACTACCGACTGCATGTGCGGTGTAACTTCCGAAAAGCTCATTGAGCCTTTGTAACCCGAAAGTCCGACAACGAATATACCCGTTGCAACGGAAAGGGCATTCGAAAGTTTGACCGAAAGACTGAGAATAGCGTACTGGGTACCCTCTGTACGTTTTCCGGTTTTCATCTCCTGATAGTCGACTGTATCACTGAGCATTATCATAGGCGTATAGCCGTGAGTGCCGAACATAAAGCCGATGAATATTTGAGATATTACGATAGCCCAAAGGGAGCGGAAAACTCCGTCTGTACCGAAAATCGAATCGCCGAAAACGAACAGCAAGTACGCCAATGTGCTTATAACCGTGCCGTAAACGCCGAATATCATGTATGTCTTTTTTGTTCCGAGTTTGTTGTTTATCATCGGTACGACAAGTATTGATATCATTGCGGGAATTGAGCTTCCGATACCTAAAAGTAAAGGTAAGTTTTCGCCCGTCAAGACGATTTCGAGAGAGCCTAAATGCAGTGTGAACTTATCAAACAAAACAGCAGCCGTCTGTACGCCGATTCCCATGGCAATGTTTCTTCCGAAACCGAGCATGTTGACAAGGAAAACGAGAAGGAGCATTTTGTTGGATTTAAGTTCGTCGAACATCTGCTTAAACGTCATCTTATTCGACGGAGAGACCACGACTTCCTTGCTCGATTTGAGCATAACGCCGTAACAAATGAAAGCGATAACGTCGATGACCAACGCCGTCAACAAGTACTCTTTTTCGCCGATAACTTCGGACTTAGTCAAAACGCAAATTACGGGTACGACAACACTCGCAACACAAAGACCTATGGATTTCATCGTGTTTGAAATTCCCGCCGCCATGCTCTTTTCGTCAGAATCGGGACTTAACAGTGCCAGCATTCCCTGTGAGGGAATATCGGTGAATGTCATCGCAATATTCCAAAGCAGCGTGGTGAACGTGATGTAGGCGTACATGAGAAAGTCGTTGGAAAACGAAATTTTTACGAACATAAGCGTCGTTACCGCAGCGAACGGGACAGCGCTCATGGCGATAAACGGCTTCATTTTTCCCGACTTAAAGTGACTGCCGTCGATAATATTACCGATTATCGGGTCGGCAAGAGAGCTGAGTATTTTCGCAACAAGGATTATTACCGCACAAACGGTAAGCTCGGCTCCCATGATGCTTGTGTAAAACTGTGACTGATAAGAATTTATGTATCCGATAAGCGACTGGATACCGAAAATTCCTATTCCGTAGAGTATGCCGCTTTTTAAAGACAGCACAGGTTGTTTTTTCTCCATGTTATATTCCCCTTTTTTATATTTCTTCACACAGACGTTAAAACCGCCCATGCGAAGTTATTACCTTTTACTGTATGACGGTGTTCGGCGAGTAGTTTACGGTAAAGCAGTGTGACCTGATAGCTCCGCCGAGTACGTCAAGTCTGAACTTATATCCGGTAAAGACCTGATCGCCGACCTGTATATACGAAACGTAGCCTATATTATTATTGATACAGGCGTCGTGGGATACTATCTTAATCCATGACGCAGGGTCGCCTGTCAGTTCTATACCCGTTGTCGAATATATCTTCGCTTTCAGCTCGTCACTTGAAAGCGTTACCGTTGTCATATAATTTTGTGCTTCGACATCGCCATAGCTCGGTCTGCCACCCGAAAGGTAGGCTACCTGACTTCCGCCGAATGTGTTAGCATAGGACGCAGTTTTGTATGCGCTTGTTGCGTGGAATAAAGTTTGGCATACTTCTCCGCCGTATGTGACATACTGACCGAGAACCGCATCAACAGCCGCATATGTCTTTTCGCTCGGCGTCTTGTCGAAAGCATGAGCTGTGACCGCAACATTGTAACCGCAATATTTCGCATATGTGTAGACAGCTACCGCCTGTGCTTTGAGAGCTTCCGTTTCGAACGATGCGCCCATTTCCGACTCGACCGCTATAGCGACATAGTCTCTTGTGCTGTAACTTGTGCCTGCGAAGCTGACGGTTGACGGTGCCGTGTCGCCGATAACGAGGTTTGTACCGTAGTAGTACATCGCAAGTATTTCAAGATAGTTCCAGCCGATATTCGCATAATAGTTAGCGCCCGTCTGGCTCATTCCGACGCCGTGACCGTAACCGTATACGGTAAATGTGAACGTTCCCGACTGTGATGCTACGGGAGCGGAGGTTGACTGTGCGGGAACATTGCCTGCCGTGGGCTCCGCCGGGTACTGATAATTGGGATCGGTCGTCTGACCGCCTGTGTCGGAGGCATTTCCACCGACGGTTATCGCAGGGACATTGTTCGAAGTCTGTGAACTGTCGGATATGCTTTGATTTGAAGAATCCGAGGTGTTATTCGGCTGATTGTAGATATCGTCGCCTGACGAGAAGTACCTCCAAACCATGAACACGGCGCTGAGTATCGCAATGACCGCAACCGCCACGACAATAGAGATGTTCATTATACGCTTTTTCTTTTCGGTCTCTTCTATAACGCCCTCTTGCTCCTCCTGAGCGGAAAGTATTTCGGCTTTTTGAGCTAAGAGTTCGAACATGAGAGAAAAGGCGTGCGGTATGAGACTGTCAATGCCTTGCTGACTTGTCGTTGAGACTTTTTTGGCTTTCGCCGACGCTCCGTCGTGGATTATTATATATGAATAATAAAACGGATTTCCGTCTTTTTCGCCTTCGAGTACAGGTGAAATGGCTGCGCCGAATTCAGCACCCGTATTTCTCAAAGCAAGTCTTGTCTTTCTCGCCAAAGCTATTTGCGGTTCGAGTTCGTCCTCGTTTTCGAGTTCGGTATCATCAAACACAAAAGCGTCGGTCATACCGTCGACCTGTTTTGACATCGCTTTTATATATTTAGTATAATCGCAATCGACAAACGCTACCGTTTTGTCAAGCTGAATGAGAGAGTAGACCGCTTTTCCGGCGTTTTTGAATGCGTCGTCGAAACCTGTCAAATCGACCGGCTCGCCCTCTTCTTCAATGACTTCTTCCGGTTCGCTTTCTTCCTCGTTTACCGGTTCTTCTTCATCTTCGTCGTCGAAGATAGAGAAAAGTACTCTTGTGTTCGGGTCGTCCTTTTTCTCCTCTTTTTCTTCCTGCGGTTTTTCTTCTTCACCGCCGAGTTCTTCTTTGATATAGCCTAAAAGTACATCAAGTCTCGTTATGTCAAGCGGTACGTACATGAGTTTTGCACCGTTTGAAAATTCGACGCAAAATCCGCAGTACAGTCCGTCATTTGTGATATAAAGTCCGGCGTCCGACGGGACGAGGCAGTGACCCTCCATGTCTGGCACGGGGCCGTCAAAGAGTTCTTCTCTTTCCCTTGAAATAGCCTCGGCGATATCGGGGCTTGACTTGGTGTCGAGGGAGAATTTTCCCATTATCTGTTTTTTGATGAGATTGTATTCTTCGTTTTCGACAGCTACAACGACTGTGTGCTGTTCGTCAACTGCGACGCCGAGGGCGTCGAGAAAATCATCGGCGTCATCGAATTTTTCAAGTCCGTCTTTTGTCAGACCGACGGATTCGAGACTGTCGGCAATTTTCTTTATCGCATCATCGGAAAGATTAAGAAATCCTTGTAGCGAAATAAGTTTTAACATTGCGTTTCCTCCGTTTTGCGTTTAGGTTAGGCTCAGTTGCCGTAATAATACCATTTTTCCGCATTCTTATATGGGTTCTTCTTTTTCTTTTTATCGTAGTATGCCTGTGGGTAGTGCGGTTTTTCGTTTACGACCGCTTTTGATGTGTCTACCGTCTCGCTCTCGCCCGGTCTTACTAACCTTGCGACAACGACGAAACGTCCGTCATCAAAGTCATAAGTACAGGTTGAAAGGGTGAGTATCTTGTCGTTCGGGAGAACATCGACGCCCGTATCATAAAGCGACCTCTCTTTTACGCATTCGATGAAATTCATAAACGAATTGTCGTTTTCGAGCTTCGTAAAGTTGTAGGGGAAAACGTAGTCGTTATCCTGTTCGGGTGAGGCGTTACTTATGAAAGCGGCTACGACTTTCCACTTGTATGATCCGTAGACGGTATCAAACTGAATTACAGGTGCTTTTTTGTAGCCGTCAAGCGTTTTGTACTTGTTAATAGGTGCGAAAATCGAACCGTCGCTCATGTTGTGACCGTATATGACTGTGTTTCGGTCAAGGTTGACCATATCGCTGTTTGTCGGAACGTAGGGACAACCGTATTTCGATTTTTGCTTGTAAATATTACGTCTGAGGTAATAGTCTTCTTCTTCGGACTGGACAACGGGAAGTCCTATGCCAAGCTCGTCGATTTTCAAATATCCGACAAAATCCTGATTGACAGCGTAAAATTTCGCATACGTCAGAGAAATTCCGGCGGGGAACTGAACGTCGGGGTAGTCTTTTTTAAGCTGTGCCCACTGTTCTTCCACCGTCAGTTGACGGGTCGTGGTTTCCTCCTCTTTGTCCTTATCTTTATCTTTGTCGCTGTTGTCTTTTTCCGTCGTCGGCTCGGTGATTATCATGTTGTTGAAATTTTCTTCAAGCTGTTTATTCTGCCTGTACTGTATATACTGATAACCGAGAACACAGAGGGACACAACTATCGCCACAAGAGAAATCGCAAGCACCGTTCGGCGAACGATTTCCGAAGTCGAAAGTTTCTTCTTTTCTTTCTTTTTATTCGCCGAATCAACGTTCACTTCTTCGACGTCGAGTATATCGTAGTATTCGTCGGCGGCGTTAAAATCTTCGAGTTTTCCGCTCTTGCCCTGTGGCAGTTCCTTTTTCATCTGTTCACGGAATTTATACTCTTCGTAACGTTTTTTGATTATCTCGTTTTCGCTCGGTTTTTGAGGTTTCGGGGTCGGTTTTCGCTTTTCGGGGTACCTGTTTTGTTTCTTCATTTCGTCCTCGAAAGCGTGACCGCCTTTATATTCGACTTTCGGTATGTCCTCTATTTCGACGTCTTCGACCGTTTCGGTGGGTGCGTTTTTCTTTCTGCGTTCCTCGACGGCAAAGCCGACGTATTCTCTTTTAGCTGTGTTTTCCGACGCCTGATAGATTATCCTCGTTCCCGGATTGAGAGTTTTCGATGCGTTGTTTTCGCTTTTTTCTTCGAAAATTTCGCCTTTATCTTCTTCAATAAATTCGTCTTTATCTTCGAAAATTTCCATTTTCTCCCTCCGTTCGTTTTAGTATTTTTTCAAAAATTCGTTTATGTTTTCGTATTTATTGTTTTTTTGGGGGTACAGGGCAGCGTATTCTTCCGCCATTTCGAGTGCTTTTTTTGCGGCGGCTTCTCTGTTATTTTCTCTGACGCATTCGCCTTGAAAATTGTTTCTCATTTCGTAAACGAATGTGTTTTCCCTGTCGCAAAGTGCTATATATATAAGTCCGACGGGCTTTTTCGTAAAGTCGCTTTCGGGGCCTGCTATTCCGGTGACGCCTACCGCTATATCGGTTTTGAGCGTTTCTCTTGCTCCCCTTGCCATCATGACGGCGACCGGGGCACTGACTGCTCCGTACTTTTTCAAAACATCACCGTCAACGCCCAACACGTTCTCTTTAACGCTGTTATCGTAGCTGACGACACTGCCGAAAAATACAGCGGACGCACCTGACACATCGGTCACAAATTTTGATATCAGTCCGCCTGTACACGATTCGGCGCATGAAAAAATCAGATTTTTTTCTTTCAGTGCGGCGACTGTCTTTTTCGCCTGTTCGAAAGCTGTCATTTTCTATCCCTCTTTTATGATATCGGTTCGAAACGGGTCTCTGCGACCGCTTTTTCTATCATTTCTTCCCAATCGACAAGCGACTGCGCTTCTTTGACCTGTTCCAAAGTCGGTCTTGTGCGTGGGTGCTTGGGCGTGAATACCGTACAGCAGTCTTCATAAGGCAAAATCGAAGTTTCGAACGTGTCGATTTTTCTTGCAATTGCGATGATTTCCTGCTTGTCCATTCCGATACAGGGTCTGAATACGGGCAAGGGCGTCGCTTCGTCCGTAACTCCGAGAGCCAAAAGCGTCTGGCTTGCGACTTGACCGAGGCTTTCGCCCGTTATCAAAGCGTGGCATTCGTCTTTTTCGGCTATACGTGTAGCAATTTCCATCATCAGTCGACGCATTATCAAAGTGAAATATTCTTCGGGGCACTCATCTTTTATGTGCTCTTGTATTTCGGTAAACGGTACGACGGCGAAATAAATTCTTCCGGCGTATTCGCTGACTTTTTCGACGAGGTCACGGACTTTCATTTCCGCTTTTTTGCTCGTATAGGGAGGTGCGGCAAAATGTATCGCAGTCAGCTGTAAGCCTCTTTTTGCCATCATGTAAGCCGCAACAGGACTGTCGATTCCGCCCGACATCAAAACTGCCGCTTTGCCTGCCGAACCTACCGGCATACCGCCGATACCCTTGATTTGATTTCCTCTGACATAGGCTCTCTCTCTTATTTCGACCGTGATTTTAAGGTCGGGGTTATGGACATCGACGCTTATGTGAGGATATTTTCTGAGTATATAAGCTCCGACTTCACGGCTGATTTCAGGTGAAGTCATGGGGAATTTCTTGTCGCTGCGTTTAGCTTCGACTTTGAAAGTCTTAGCCGAAAGTATTTGTTCTTTCAGATATTCGTCAGCTGTCGCTTTGATATTTTCTATCTCTTTTTCGGCTATCGCCGCAGTCGAAAACGCTACTATACCGAAAACTTTTTTTAATCTTTCGACAGCCTCGGCAAAGTCGATATCTTCGTTTTCGGGTTCTATAACTATTGTAGATTGGCTTTTTACAAAATTGAATTTTCCGAGGTCTCTGAATCGAAAGCGGATATTTTTAATCAGCTTGTCTTCGAAATTCGACCTGTTAAGTCCTTTAAGGGCAAGTTCGCCCTCTTTTAAAAGTATAATTTCTTTCATATATATAAGTCCTTATCTTCTTCTGATAACTTTCTGAGCTTGTTTTATGCATTCGATAAAATAATCGAGTTCTTCTTTTGTCGTATATCTCGAAAGGGATATTCTCAGCGCACTGTCAACTCTTTTGTCGTTAAGTCCGAGTGCCTGTAAAACGTAGCTTTTATGTCCCTTGGCGCACGCCGAACCGCTTGATACGCATATTCCCATATCCGAAAGGAAGTTGAGCATCGGCTCCGAACGAAGTCCGTCGACCGATATATTGATTATGTACGGCAAAGCATCATCGGGTGAGTTGATGAAAATACCGTCCGTATTTTTTAATTCTAAGACAAAATCATTTCTTAGGCTTGTCGTCTTTTTTAACTGCCCGTTAATATTTCCGAGCTGTCTTACCGCTTCGCCGAAACCCGCTATCGCCGGCATGGCTTCGGTTCCGGGACGCAGACGCTTTTCCTGTTCTCCGCCGAAGACGAGGGGGTTGATTTTGACTTTGTCCGAGACAAAGAGCGCACCCACGCCTTTGGGGCCGTGTATTTTATGTGACGATACGGTCATCAAGTCTATGCCGTCGTTTTTGGGTCTGAGCGTCAGCTTTCCGAATGCCTGTACCGCATCGACATGAAGAAGAGCAGGCGAGTTCTTTCGGTTGATGATATTTTTGATTTTGTCGTACGGCTGAATTGAGCCGACTTCGTTGTTTACTGCCATCACGCTGACAAGTACCGTATTTTCGTCGATTTCTCTTTCGAGGTCGTCAAGGCTTATCTTCGCTTCCTCATTCGGTTTGAGCGTTACGACTTCGAAGCCTTGTTCGGACAATTTCTGTGCGGTATTAGCGACGCTTGGGTGCTCGATTGCGGTGGTGATTATTTTGTTGCCCCTGCGTTTCATTTTGTCCGCCGTGCCTCTCAAAGCGAGGTTGTTGCTTTCTGTACCGCCCGACGTGAAAAATATTTCTTTTTTCTGACAGCCGAGAGCCGACGCTACGGCTTGTCTTGCACTTTCGAGTTCGTTGTACGCCTCAATTCCGACAAAGTGTGAAGATGACGGGTTACCCCACGCATTTTTCATAACATAGCTCATTTTTTCTATCGCTTCGTCACAAACTTTCGTTGTTGCGCTGTTGTCAAGATATGCCGTCAAAAAATCACCCCATTCAAAAATACTATTATCCGATTATAATGACAATACATTATACATCATCACGAAAATATTTTCAATGAAAAAGTCGGATTATCCGTATATATTTGAAAAAAATTCACAAAATGCAGTTAAGAATTGTATTTGATTTAATTTCGAAAGCGAGTGGTATATACAAATGAAACCGACGAGAAAGCAAGTACGCATTTTTTCTTTTCTTGTTGCCGTCATAGTCGTACTGGGTGTGTCTGTAATATCTTTGTATTTTTCTTCGAAAGAGTACTCAAGACAGCTCGAAAAAGTCAGAGAGCGTGCACTCAGTGAACTTAGTGAAAGTATCGACGCCATAGTCATAGTCCTTCAAAAAGGTCAGTATACCGCATCGGGTCAGACTATGTCCAAACTTTCCGGTACTTTAGCAGCACAGTCTCAGTGCGCAAAGGCAGCGTTGAGCGAGATAGAAAGCGAAGATATATACACGGCGGATATATATAAATTTTTGTCCCAAGTCGGTGACTATACCGGAAGTATGACAACGAAACTGTCCTCGGACGAAAAGGCGGATACAGACGATAAAGAGGTTTTATCCTCGCTTTTGAAGTACGGGCAAAAGCTGTCGTCTTCCCTTGACGAAGTGAGAAAATCGTACTATGACGGAACGCTCACATTCGAAAAATCCAAGAGCAATCTCAGTTTGTACAAAGAAAACGAAAAAAGTGTTTTCTCCGACAGTTTCTCCAAAGCACAGGAAGGCTTGGAAAGTTATCCCACTCTCATATACGACGGGCCGTTTTCCGATCACATGTCCGATAGAGAACCTAAGGCGCTCGATTCTTTGTCCGAAGTTACACGGGACGAAGCGAAGTCGTTCGCAGCGGAAATTTTATCTGTACAGGAAAGCAAGCTCAAAGAAGAAAGTGACGAATCGGGCAAAATGCACCTGTACTGTTTCAGCACCGACACGCAATCGGTTGGAATAACGAAAAACGGCGGAAAGCTGTGCTATATTGTCAATTCGAGTTACACGGGCGAAAGCACCATAAACGAAAAAAGCGCAATCGAACGCGGCTCAAAATTCCTACGCCAAATCGGTTACGCCTCAATGACAGACAGCTATTATTCGACATATGACGGGGTTTGTACGGTGAATTACGCCTATGAAAAAAGCGGTGCGATATGTTATCCCGATCTTATCAAAGTCGGAATTTCGCTTGAGACGGGCGAAGTGGTATCGTTTGACGCACGGACATATCTTATGAATCACCACGACAGAAAAATAAAAACGCCCGACAGCGAAAAGGCTGTACAGGCGAGAGAAAAACTGAATTCGGATTTGACTGTCCTCGGAGAAAAAACGGCGCTCATACCGACGGACAGCGATAAAGAATATCTGTGTTTCGAATTTCACTGCAAAGACGAATCGGGACAGGAAGTGCTCGTATATATCGACTGCCAAACGCTTGAAGAAAGGGAGATATTGATAATGCTGTACTCCGACGGCGGCGTGTTGGTGGAGTGATGTGAACAAAATGCGGAATGCGGAATTCGGAATTCGGAATTATTGTACTTGTTAGTTTGTGCTCTTTGGGGTTGGTGGTTCTGAACTTGTTTATCCCTCTGCCGAGGTATTGCTTCGATATCTCCCTCACAGCTCGCTTAGCTACGCAATGAAATATCGCCTTCGGCGATGTGAAATTTGCTTCGCAAGTGAAATTTTGCTTTGCAATGTGAAACATTCACCTTCGGTGAATGTTGTTGGCAGGACACCCACACCTGATTGTAACAGCGTTTCGGTTTGTGCGGTTGTGTTTGATTTCTGCTCAAACTCGTTCTCGGCTTTCCTTTAGGTTATTCCCCTGTTAGGGGAAATGTCGCAACTTGTTGCGACAAAAGGGTGCCCGTTCCCGGAGGGAAAGCGATGCCGTAGGCAGACTGAGGGGTGTGGTTCGCTACGCTCACAGGTAAGGGGTAAAAAGTAATAGGTAAGAAGTGACGGACGTAGTACAAACTAAACCCAATCCCAC
>CAZBXS010000018.1:0-14814 GCA_964495955.1 uncultured Faecalibacterium sp. | reverse complement strand
CAAGGAGGAAACGAACGATGCAGAATAAAGAAAAAAAGGTTCGTGAACCGCTTTTTCACATTTCAAAGCGTGCTTCAATGCCGATTTGGCAGTCAACCGCAATTCGTGTCGCTTCAATAGTACTGGCACTTTTGCTGTGTGGCGTTTTGGTAGCTGTGTTCCTTCAAAAAAGCCCCGTTGACTTCTACTCATCGCTTTTTAAAGGTTCATTCGGCTCTCAGAGAAAAATTTGGAAACTTCTCAAAGATATAGCGGTGCTCCTTTGTATCTCGGTCGCCGTAACTCCGGCTTTCAGAATGAAATTCTGGAACATCGGCGCCGAAGGTCAGGTACTTGTCGGTGCGTTGGCATCAGCCGCCTGTATGTATTATCTCGGCGGAAAAGTATCGGAAGTTGCGCTTATAGGCATAATGCTTTTATCGTCAGTTGTCGCCGGTGCGATATGGGGATTTTTCCCCGCTGTATGCAAGGCACTGTGGGACACGAACGAGACGCTCTTTACGCTCATGATGAACTATGTCGCAACTTTCCTTGTCGCTTATTTCCTCATAAAGTGGACGCCCGACGGCTCAAGCTCCCTCGGTATTTTGGAACACGGACACCTGCCGAAACTGCTTGATAATGAGTACTTGTTATTGCTGATAGTCGTCGTAATTCTCACAATAGGCATGTACATTTATCTCGAATATTCAAAACACGGATACGAAATTTCGGTTGTCGGCGAGAGTAACAAAACAGCTTGCTACATCGGTATCGACGTTAAGAAAGTCATAATCAGAACGATGCTCGTTTCGGGTGCTGTCTGCGGTGTTGCCGGATTTTTGATAGTCGGTGCACTTGACCATTCGATTACGACCGAAACCGTAGGCGGTCTCGGATTTACGGCAATCATGGTATCGTGGCTTGCGAAGTTTAATCCGCTTATCATGTTCGTTACTTCGTTTTTGATAGTATTCCTCGACCAAGGTGCTTCTCAGGTCTCACAGACCTTTGATATCAGTAGTGCATTCCCGAATGTTGTTGTTGGAATTATCCTGTTCTTCATAATAGGTTGCGAATTCTTCATCAACTACAAAGTGAATTTCCGTACAGGCAAGGAGGGCAAATAAATGGCAATTTTATCGAGAATTTTAGACTATTTGCTCAGTGCCGTTCCTCTCGGAATGACTTTCCTTTACGGCTCTGTCGGTGAAATACTTATAGAAAAAGTCGGTCACCTAAACCTCGGTATTCCGGGCGTTATGTGCGTCGGCGCAGCAAGTGGCTGTGCGGCACTTCAGGCGATGTACGGCACCAATATGCCTGCTGCACTCATAGTTATAATTTCGATTATCGCCGCATTCGTCGGCGCAGCGGCTATGGGTGGAGTGTACAGCGTTTTGACCGTATCAATGAAAGCTAACCAGAATGTTACCGGTCTTGCACTGACAACATTCGGCGTAGGTTTGATGAAGTTCATCATGTCAAAACTTACGAACATACGTTACCTGTACGCCTTAAAATATTTCAGATATCCGTTTGCCGAAAGCGATAATTCGCTGAAATACTGCGGTGTCATGGTGTTCCTTGCTATCATAATCGCTATCATTGCGTCTTATGTACTTAACAGAACCCGTGTCGGTCTTCACATTAAAGCTATCGGTGAAAACCCTGCGACTGCGGACGCCGTCGGAATAAACGTCAGCGGATACAAATATGTCGTTACCTGTATCGGTTGCGGTATAGCAGGTCTCGGCGGTCTGTTCTATATAATGGACTACGCCGGTTCACAGGAAGCGTATTTGAGCATTGAGGGTCTCGGCTGGCTTTCGATCGCATTGGTTATTTTCGCTCTTTGGAAGCCCGTTGTCAGTATCTTCGGCTCGGCACTTTTCGGTGCACTCTATGTTGCCGGCTCATACATTCCCGGTATTCGTGAACTCAAGGTCAGTATGGCGGCAACTCCGCTTTTGAAGATGCTCCCGTATGTTGTAACAATTATCGTTCTTGTTATAATCAGCGCAAGAAACAGAAAAGAAAATCAGCCGCCACAAAGCCTTGGCGTAACATACTTCAGAGAAGAAAGATAAATTTAAAGCACACAGTTTCGGCTGTGTGCTTTTTGTTTGTCTGTTATTTAATTATAATACTTTATCTGTCCTATAAGCTATTAAAAGGTGTGGGTCGTCTTCGTTTTTTACCGTAATATTTTTTCTTTTGGCAAAGCTGTCGTTCTTTTCGGTTTCGGATATTATTTTTTCGGCGGTTTCTATCTGCCACATAAGTCCCTCGTGCTTGATTTCGCCGTGACCGTGACCTCCGTAGAGCGAACAGCCGTTCCAAAGAGGTAAAAGAGTACTTACGGCATTTTTCCATTCGCAAAGAGACGCAGCGTGATCATATATGAAATACAGACCCGGAATTAAAGCGTCGCCGACAAATACAATATTATCGTTTTCGACTTTAAAGCAGACCGAACCGTTTGTGTGACCGGGTGTAAGGTACGCTTTGACCGTCTTTGATCCGAGGTCGAATTCTTTCCCGTCGGAAAACGGCTTTACGGTAAGATACGGCTTTTGCTTTGGAAGATGCTTATAATCGACAGCGTATTTTTTCCCAAGTGGGTGCATTTTCAAAAACTGTCTGCGTACAAATTTGAACGACTGTAGCATCGACCAAAAAGTTTCTTTGTGATGTACATGTACTTTTCCGAATTGCATTGCGGCTCCGAGGTGGTCAATATGTGCATGAGTTCCGACTAAAATGATAGGTTTGTCCGTTATCGAGCGTACTACGGTTTTTACGTCGCCTATGCCTGTACAGCAATCGACCAAAAGTGCCTTTTCGCTTCCGACAACGAGATAGCAGTTAGCAATGGTGTATTCGCTGATTTTGTAGATGTCCTTTTTGATTTCCTGTACTGAATAAATCTGACTGCCGTTCATTTTTTGCTCCATTATGCCATTTGCTTTGATTGGATTTGTTCGTTATAAAATCTGATTACAGTGTCGATAGCGATTTTTCCTGCCTTGCTTTCGGGTAAAATAACGCTGAAAACATGGGGGAGATTTTCGCCCTCGAATTTTTCAAAGTCAAGCAATTTCGTTTTGATCCCTTTTTTCTGCAAGAGTTTTGCGAAATGTCTTGTTTGTTTAAGTGCCATAAAATCACCGCTGCTCGTGATAAGACAGGTCGGCGGAAGAGTACCCATATCCATGATATCGCTGAAATTCATGTACGGGTAAGTCGGAGCGTTTTTGTATCCCTCGCCCCACATCATAGTAGTATAAAGTCCCATAGCACCGCCGGCGTTCATGTCGGCAACGGGGGAGGTGAGCGTCAACGCTGTGAGTTTCATATTACAGTCGACAACATCGAATATTTTACGGAGTTTTTCGCTTGTCATAAGTACCGCCGAGAATGACGCCAAATGACCGCCCGCAGAGTCGCCCGTGAGCATAATATTTTCCGTATCACAAGGGTAGTCTTTCATATTCTCGCTTATCCATTTTAACGCATGAGCGGCGTCCTGCAACTGTTCCTGTACGGTAACATGGGGAACCAATCTGTAGCTGATGTTGAATACGACGAAACCACGCTTAGCTAAATTCAGGCAATAAATCTTGTTGAGCTCTTTGTCGCCGTACATCCAGCCTCCGCCGTGAATGTCGATAATGACCGGCAATTTTTCCGTTGTATTTTCGGGATAATATACATCGAGTAAATGATATTTGTTACCGTCGTCGATATACGCTAAGTCCCGAATTTCTTTTATGCCTTTCGGGAAAGTGAGTGTGGCTATTCGCTTGTCGTCGGCTTTCTTGGTGTTAAGCCAAAACTTATCTGCCAATGAAAAAAACGCTTTTCTTATCATATTATCTTCCTTTTCCGCCGTTTGAATTTGTGCTGTAGGTGAGCTTTTTCGGCACGCATCAGGCACCGCCGAGCACTTCGTGCTCGGCGGTACGCTCATGCGCACCGTGCCGCCCCTTCGCCCCGGCACCCCGCCCGTGCACTACGGCTAAATATATTACGCCTACATTATATATTACATCAATCAACTATGCAAATAAAATTTGAAATTTTAACACAAATTTTATTGATTATACAATTACTATAATGTATAATACTTTAGTTAAATTTTGCTAACCATTGGAGGTTACGGTATGAAAACTGATGTTGTAATTATCGGTGCAGGCCCTGCCGGCATTTTCACCGCTTTGGAAATGATACGAAAAGGCAGCAAACAGAAAATATTATTGGTCGAAAAAGGACAGCCTATCGAAAAAAGAGCCTGTCCGAAATCAAAGACAAAACAGTGCGTCAAGTGCAAGCCTTACTGTCACATAACGACGGGATTTTCGGGCGCAGGTGCATTTTCCGACGGAAAACTTTCTTTGTCTTATGAAGTCGGCGGTGACCTTCCGACGCTTATCGGTGAAGATCTCGCTCAGGAAACCATAGACTACGCCGACAAAATCTATCTCGAATTCGGCGCAGACACCCATGTCGAAGGCGTCAGCAATTACGAAGAAGTCAAAGATATAAGAAAAAGAGCAATTCAAGCAGGTCTTCGTCTGGTCGACTGCCCCATACGCCACATGGGAACGGAAAAGGCACAGAACATATACCTCGGAATAGAAAACTATCTTGCCGACAACGGCGTTGAAATGATGTTCGGTTTCGAATGTACAAATGTATTGCTTTCAGACGGCGAATGTAAAGGCGTCGTTATAAATAACGGAAAAGTCGAACATACAGTCGAAGCTAAACGTACCGTTATAGCAACGGGCAGAAGGGGAGCTGAGTGGCTTGAAAAAATCTGCGCCGAAAACAATATCGCTCACCAGCCGGGTACAGTTGACATAGGCGTTCGTGTCGAAGTTCGCAACGAAGTTATGGAGACTGTAAACAAGGTGCTTTACGAGTCGAAACTTATCGGATACCCGAAGCCGTTTAAAAATAAAGTTCGTACATTCTGTCAAAATCCCGGCGGATTTGTCAGTCAGGAAAACTATGACAACGACCTTGCCGTCGTCAACGGACACTCATATAAAGAGCTGAAATCCTCGAATACGAACCTCGCTATTTTGTGTTCACACAACTTTAACGTTCCGTTCAATCAGCCTATAGAGTACGCTCAAAAGGTCGGTGAACTTACAAACATGCTCGGCGCAGGTCACATTCTCGTTCAGCGCTACGGCGACATTCTCGACGGTAAGAGAACGTGGGCAAAAGAGCTTGCACAGTCGAACATAAAGCCGACACTTCCCGATGCGGTAGCAGGCGATATCACAGCCGCAATGCCATACAGAGCAATGCTTAACATAATTAACTTTATTCAGGCTGTCGACCATGTCGTACCGGGTTTCGCATCTATCGAAACTCTCCTGTACTCACCGGAACTTAAGTTCTATTCCAACCGAGTTAAAATGGACGAAAAGTTCAACACAAGCGTCAAGGGACTTCACTGTCTCGGCGACTCAAGCGGCTGGACAAGAGGTCTGATGATGGCGTCGGTAATGGGCGTCCTCATGGGCAGAACGATAATCGAAGAAGAAAACGCTTGAATTTAATTTCAGCGTGAGATAAAGCGAATCAGGCGGACATCAAGTCCGCCTGATTTGCTCGTGGGTTTTCCCTAATTTCAACACATAATACAAAAACACTGGACAAACCACATATTTTGTTGTAAAATATATAAGCTGACGAAAATCTATCCTTAAAAACTTTTTGTGCGTATCGGGTTCGACTTTCGTCAGTTTAAGGCAAAAACCGAAAATATTTTGGAGGTAAAAATATGAGAACAAACATCGTTACAAGATGGGCGAAAGAAGCAGTTTGCGAAAAGCCGCTTCCCGAATATCCCAGACCGCAAATGGTCAGAGATAACTGGCTCAACCTTAACGGAAAATTCGAATACGCAATAACAGATGACAGTGCAAAATGGATTGAAAAAGCCGACGGCGAAATCCTCGTTCCGTTTGCGATAGAATCAGAACTTTCGGGCGTAGGAAAGAAACTCACCGAAAATGACCGCCTGTGGTACAGAAAAAGCTTCACTGTACCCGACAGCTTTGCGGGAAAGAGAGTGCTTCTCCACCTCGACTCGGTTGACTGGCAGTGCAGAGTTTATGTAAACCGTCAGCTTATGGGCGAACACTTCGGAGGCTATTGCCGTATCAGCTATGATATAACCGACGCACTCAAGCAGGGCGAAAACGAGCTTGTAGTTTGGGTCTATGACCCGACGGAAAAGGGCTGGCAAAACAGAGGTAAGCAGGACACTGTAAGTCACGGTTTTTGGTACACCCCGACAACGGGTATTTGGAAGACCGTTTGGCTCGAGGCTGTGAGCGAAAACTATATTAAAGGCTACAGATTAGTGCCCGACATAGACGCAGGCGTTATCGACATTAAAACAGACGTTGTCGGTACAGGCGACCTTAAAATCAAGATTTTAGACGGTGACACAGTCGTAGGCGAAGAAAAGATTTCATCGGATGCGAAGGTAGCCGTTCCCGACGCTAAGCTTTGGAGCCCCGAGGATCCGTTCCTTTACGATTTCGTGCTTGAGCTTTCATCAAACGGCGAGGTCTGCGATACGGTTAAGGGCTACTTCGGTATGCGTAAATTCAGTATAGGCAAGGATAACGAGGGCGTTACGAGACTTATGCTCAACAACAGACCCTACTTCCAAAGAGGTCTTCTCGACCAAGGCTATTGGCCCGACGGAATACTCACTCCGCCCGTTGACGAAGCTATGGTGTACGATATAAAGAAAATGAAGGAGCTCGGATTTAATATGCTCAGAAAGCACATTAAAGTCGAGTGCGACCGTTGGTACTATTACTGCGATAAATACGGTATGCTCGTATGGCAGGATATGATGAGCGGCGGCAAATACATAGGCGACCTTATAGCGGGCATTTATCCGTTCTTCGGAATAGGTATGAAGGACACGGGCGACAGACAGTACAGAAAGTTCTCAAGAGAAAAACAGGAGTGGCGTGACAACTACGAAGCGGAGCTTAAAGATGTCATAGATCAGCTTTATAACGTACCGTCAATTTGTTGCTGGGTTCCGTTCAACGAAGGCTGGGGTCAGTTTGATGCCAAGCGTATAGGTGAATGGGTCAAGGAATACGACCCGTCAAGATTTGTCGACCATGCAAGCGGTTGGTACGACCAAAAAGGCCCCGACTTTAAGAGTATGCACAAGTACGTAGTTCCGATAATCATGCCGAAGCTCGACGAAAGACCGTTCGTAATCAGCGAATTCGGCGGTTATCAAAACGGAGTGCCGGGTCATGTTTGGGACGACGGCAAGAAATTCGGACTTTATCTCAAATTCAAAAATAAAGAGACCCTTTCCAATGCGTACAGGCGTCTTCACGAAAAACAAGTAATCCCCCTCATCAAGAGAGGTCTTTGCGCAACCGTATACACTCAGGTCAGCGATGTTGAGTTCGAACTTAACGGAATGCTCACTTACGACAGAGAAGAAGTCAAACTTGACGAAGACGTGCTCAAGGATATCAATTCAAAACTTACATACTAATCAAAAACGCCTGCCGAGAAAAAACGGCAGGCGATATTTTATCTGTACAAACACGAAAAAATATGTTACAATTAAAGAAAAAGCGGAGGTTTTTTACATATGAAAGTTGTCATACTTGACGGATACTGCGAAAATCCGGGCGATTTAAGCTGGGACTGGATAAAAGAAATGGGTTACGAACTTGTCTGTTACGACTTGACACCGCCCGAAAAAATAATCGAAAGAGCGAAAGATGCCGATATTTTAGTAACGAATAAGTGCGTCATCTCGGAAGATATAATCAAAGCGTTACCGAAACTGAAATACATTCAGGTTATTGCCACGGGATATAACGTAATCGACTGCCAAGCGGCGAGAGAAAACGGCGTTATAGTCTGTAATATTCCAGCTTACAGTACCGACGGCGTAGCACAGCTTGTATTTTCTCTTCTTTTGGAACTGACGCAACAAGTCGGTGCACATGACAAAAGCGTCAAAGACGGCGACTGGGCCAAGAGCGAACATTTCTGCTACCAAAAAACTTATCTTACCGAACTTTCGGGCAAAACAATGGGCATAATCGGCTTCGGCAGAATTGGACAGGCTGTAGCGCAGATAGCTAACGCCTTTAAGATGAAAACTATCGTCTACGCTCCGAGACCGAAAGTATATACAGGTTTCGGTGAAGTCGAATTCGTTTCCCTTGACGAACTGATATCTTCAAGTGACGTTATATCTCTTCACTGTCCGCTGACACCGGAAACCGAAAATTTGGTCAACGCCGAATTTTTGTCAAAATGCAAAAACAGTGTCTATATCATTAACACCGCAAGAGGTACTGTGGTAGACGAAAAAGCACTCGCCGATGCACTCGAAAACGGAACTATCGCAGGTTTCGGCGCAGATGTACTTTCATGCGAACCTCCGAAAGAAGACAATCCGCTCTTAAAAGCGAAAAACAGCTTCATCACTCCCCATATTGCGTGGGCAAATATCGAAGCAAGAACGAGACTTATGAATATTTTCAAAGAAAACCTCGCCGCATTTACAGCCGGTGAAGTAAAAAATAAAGTCAACTGAGGGTGAGAAAATGGCAGGACAGTCAAGCGGAAAGAAAAAACTGCTTTTGACAGCTGAATATTTGATGCAAAATTCCGACGAGGAAAACCCCGTCACGACCGCTCAAATAATGGATATGCTCGAAAAAAACGGGATAATTTGTGAAAGAAAGTCAGTTTATGCCGACATTGAAACTCTGACCGATTTCGGAATGGATATCATAAAAACAAAACAGGGAAAAGGCGGTTGGTTTGTCGCTTCTCGCCGTTTCGAAGAAGTCGAAATACGCCTTTTAATAGACGCCGTACAGTCGGCAAGTTTCATTACTCCCGCCAAAAGCAAAAAGCTTATCAAAAACATATCAACCCTTTGCAGTCAAAATCAGATGAAAAAGCTGTCAAACCGTGTTTATATCGACAACCGAATAAAAAGCGATAACGAAACGATATATTACAGTATCGACGAAATCGGAAAAGCTATCGACGAGGGAAAACAGATAGAATGTGACTACGCCAAGTGCAGAACGGTGGCAAAACTGAAAAACGCCGCCTGTACGGAAAAGCATCTGACGCTCAACCCATATGCGATGATTTGGTCTTCGGATCACTACTACCTTGTGGGAAACAATCCGAAATACGACAACTTGATGCACCTTAGAATTGACCGTATGCGAAATGTCGAAACCGTTGAAAATTCACAGGTACGCCCGTTTTCCGAAGTGAGCGAATATACGGATTATTTCGATGTTGCGGATTACTCGAAAAGAATATTCAACATGTTTTCGGGGGAAACGGAAGATATCGAACTTCATTGCAAAATTGATATCCTCGAACAAATTCTCGACCGTTTCGGTGAAGACGTCGCCTTACGTGAAGATTTCGAAGACGAAGAAATGTTTTATGTACGGGTGAAGGCTGCCATAAGTGACGGTCTTGTCTCGTGGCTGATGCAGTTTGAAAACAAGCTCAAAGTGCTCTCGCCGGACTCACTTCAAAGCGAACTGAAACAGAAAGCTCAAAGCATATTCGAATTGTATTAACCGCTGAATTCTTCTATCGTTTCGTACTCCCGAAATTCACGCTGAGTTGCCGGTATGCTTGTTTCTTCGGTTTCTATAAGTCGGTCGAACTTTACCGTAAACTTGTTACCTGCGTCGAATTTCAAAAACGACAGAGAGTATTCGCCTATATGTTCGTTGTGACGTGAAAAATCACCGTCCGATTTTACGAGCTTTTCGACGGCGTCGGAAATTTCAATATCACTAAGCGTCGTAAGACTTTCAAGCATCAGTTTTACGGCGTTTTTGTATTCTGCCCCGATATTCTTTTCACTGAAAGCGTCGGCGGAGAAAATTTTCATTGAGCTTTCGTATGAATTTAACGATATCAGCGTTTCGCCGTAGATAAAACAGTGCGTGAGCGTACCGGTGTCGCTGTCATAAAAACCCGATACGTCGTACTTACTGACCTGTACTCCCGAATTTTCGGCGAAAGAGGAGAGAAACGAGTCGATGTCGGTGACTTTCTCACCCGTACAGGCGGACAAAACGAGAACAAGTGAGAAAGTACAAAAAAGCGAGAATAACTTGTTTAAATAATTTTTTATACAGATCACCGCCGATGATTAAACTTTATACAAATGTATTCAAAATATTAGGGATATATTAAATTTTCTGAATATATTTGATTATCGAAGAATTTTGTTGTAAAATTACACAAGTAGTTTTGAAAAGTATATGAATTAGCCGAAATCGGCAGAAACGAGGTAAATGCTATGAAAAAAAGAGGCAAGAGAGAAAAGAAAAAACTGACAAAAAACGATATCGACGAAATTATTACGGTTTATGATAAGCACGGTCTTGTCGACAAGTTCAAAGGTCTTTCGAAAAAGAAACAGGTCGCTGTTATTACGGTTGCCGTTTGCGTACTTGTTGGACTGATCGTCGGCATAGTTATGGCTGTAAAGCCCGATTATTCAGCCGAAGTCGGTCTTGTAGAAGTCGGAACCGGCAATGTTGTAGAGTCGATTTCTTCAACGGGAAAAGTCGTCTCGAATTCACAGGACAATTTTAAAATTTTCGACGGAGTAACCGTAAAAAAAGTTAATTTCGCCCTTGGAGACCAAGTCAAAAAAGGCGATGTTATAGCGACATTCGACTGTGCATCTGCGAAAGCTCTCGTACAGGAGAAAAAGGAAGCATACGAACAGGCAAAGACAGCTTATGACGATACTGTCAAGGCGGCAAAAACAGCCAAAACGACACTTCCCGAAGTCGAAAAGAAGCTCGAATCCGTCAAAGCCGAAATAGAAAAGCTCGAAAAAGAAGAAGCTAACAAATCCAATGAGACAACACAGGAAAACAGCGGTCTTCTCGCAATGATAGAAAAGCTCGTCGAAAACCTCACAAATCTCGGCGGAAGTTTCGATATGTCATCACTCCTCGGCTCAAGCACCGACAGTATGCAACTTCAAATGCAATACATTGAACTTTTGACGCAGAAAGCTACACTCGAAGCTCAAAGCAACGAAGCGACACAGGAAGTGTACAAGCTCCTTGCCGAAAGTTCAAAGAAAACATACGAAGAATACAAAAATGTCTATTCACAGCTTGAAAAAGGCTGGACAGTCAAAAAAGCCGGTGTTATCACTTCACTTAACATACAGGCGGGTCAGGTCTTTGACGCACAAAGTGCATCGACATCTTCGCAGTCTATTGACCTCGGAACAGTTATGTCCGCACTCAACGGTGGCGGTTTAGACGTAAATCAGCTCGTATCGTCTTTCACACAGTCAGCCGTTACGACAGCGGCAGTTGTTGACAATTACGACGACTTCGAAATCGAATTCGAGATAAGCAAGTACGACATTCCGAAAGTCAAAATGAACCAGAAAGCGACAGTTACCGCTCTTGACAAAGAGTTTGACGGCTATGTTTCATACATCAGTCCCACGGTAACCGATTCGTCCTCATCCTCGTCAATTGACATCAGCTCTATTGCAAGCTCGCTTACCGGCGGTTCTTCATCGGGGCTTAAAGCGAAAGTCAAACTCAACAATCCCGATACATCTGTCATAATCGGCTTGACGGTCGATATCGTAATCGAGACAAACAAGGCGGAAAATACAACCGTTGTACCTCTTGAAGGAATAGAAATCGACGGCAAGTCGTACTACGCTTATGTTTATAACGAAAAGACAAAAGAAATCACGAAGAAAGAGCTTCAGGTCGGCATTTCATCGGATACGCTTTATCAGATAATTTCCGGTTGTGAAGTCGGCGACAAACTCGTCAAAAACCCGACCAACGCCCTCATTGACGGCTCAAAGGTAAAAGTCACAAAGTAACGGAGGGATTTTAACTTGGATATATTTGAAAACATAAGGATTGCGATTTTCAGTATCCGTACAAATCTTATGCGTTCCATTTTGACTATGCTCGGAATTATAATCGGTGTCTCGTCCGTTATCGCGATAATCACCGTCGGTCAGGGCGGCAGAGATTACATCGTCGGTATGATAAAGGATATGGGCGCAAGCTGTGTTCAGTTTTCCGTAGACACAAGTGTTGCCGGTAAAACGGAATATGTTTCCGACAAGGACATAAAGGCGATAAAAGATCTTGATTCGGTAGCTTATGTTTCGCCGTTTAATCTGTCCGTCGGTACTCTCCAGTCGAGAAACGAGTCGGGTGTCGGCGCGATAATCGGCGGAACAAACGAGCTTGCGACGATGTTTAAAATGACGCCGACCTACGGCAGAATACCGACAGCCGAGGAATGTGAAAACGGAAAGCAGGTCGCGGTTATTGACCCGATGACGGCAATAACGTTTTTCGGATATGAAAACGTCGTAGGCGAAAACATAACCTTCACCGTAATGGGCGGTCAGGCGTTGACGTTTAAAATAGTCGGCGTCGTAGATATGGCGGTGCTTATGCAAAACAGCGGCACCGATATGACCGAAATGATGGATCAATTCAGCGATATGGCAACAATAACTGGAGGTATGATAATAGTACCTGCAACGATCGTTGCCGATATGAACGGCAATGCCGGATGCTATGAGTCACTTTATATCAGCGCAAGCGAGGAAAAAGAGCTCGACAGCGTAGGCGAGTCGGTCGTAAAGCTGATGAAGGTAAGACACAACAACGCCGAAAGAGACGTGTATAACTACGTAAATCTTGCGACATATATAGAGCTTCTTAACACCGTTATCAATGTTTTCACGCTCTTTATAGCCGCAGTAAGTGCGATATCTCTTATCGTCGGCGGTATAGGAGTTATGAATATCATGCTCGTGTCCGTTACGGAAAGAACACGTGAAATCGGTATCAGAAAAGCACTCGGTGCTAAGACAAGCACGATAATGTTCCAGTTCCTAACAGAATCGGTTATACTGTGTCTTATCGGCGGTCTTGTCGGAATGGCACTCGGAATAGGTGCTGCGATGCTTGTGGCGCATATAATGAAGATAGAAATATCCGTAAAATTCAGCACCATAGCCATAGCGGTCGGATTTTCCAGTGCAATAGGTATCTTCTTCGGAATTAACCCTGCAAGGCGTGCGGCGAAGATGCTTCCGATCGAGGCACTTAGAAGAGAGTAATTTTATATTTGTATCGGTACGCCCCGCCTGCGAAGCAGGCGGGGCGACGTCTGAGCGTACCCCTGTGCGCACGCCGTAGGCGTAGTGCTAAAGGGGTGCCCGAAGACGTCGCCGTTGCAGGAAGTCGGGTTTAGACAGCGGATCGTAGCTGTAGCGATTCGAAACCGAAAATTCAGCACAGACGTCGGTTACACGAATTTCGTGTGAGTTTTAAAATCCGTCTGCAAGCCGAAATTTTCTGCCTTTCCCATGAGCGACCCCTCGGGCACCTTCGCACACATTTGCGTGCGAAGGTGCCACTTCGGCGTCGCTTGCCGCCCACACCCCGGCACCCCACCCCTACACGACCGATTTCCCCTAAAAATATTGACATTTCCCCATATATTTAGTAAAATCTAATGGTACGATTATCCGCTTGACGAAAGGAGATACTATGAAACAAATTTGGGAAGATCCGAAAATCATAAAAGAAAATAAAGAGGACGGTCACGTCCTGGCATACGCATATTCCGAAAAGGAGGACGCAGTCGAAAAAAAAGCGTCACCGTATAAAATTTCACTTAACGGCGAGTGGAAATTCCTCTGGAAAAAAGGGGAGTACACCGTTGACGAAAGCGTAACAAAACCCGATTGCGATACGTCTTCATGGGAAGATATAACCGTTCCGGGCGTTTGGCAGTTACAAAAAGATTACACAAAACCGTGGTACTACGCAAATTCATTCCCGAAATGTATAAGCGTCGATAAGAGAAAAATCCCCACGATTGACCATAGAGATCAGGAAACAGGCGTGCATAAAACGAAATTTTTTGTATCTGCCGATTGGAGCGACAGAGAAATTTTCCTCTTCTTCGGTGCGGCTAAGTCCGGCCTCGAAGTATATGTAAACGGAAAATATGTCGGCTATTCACAGGGCCCGAACACCCCTCACGAATTCGATATCACCGATTTTGTCGTACAGGGTGAAAATGATCTGACCGCCGTAATTTACCGCTATTCCGACGGAACATATCTTGAAGATCAGGACATGTGGTCGATGTGCGGAATTTACCGTGAAGTGTGTATCTACAGTGAACCGAAAGTCGCACTGAGAGATATCCACGCCGTCACGGAACTTGTCAATGACTACACCGACGCCGAATTTTCAATCGAACTCGAAATCAAGAACTATACCGACAGTACACAAAAAGTCAAAGCCGAAATTTCACTTCTCAGAAACGGCGAAACGATAAAAGTCGGCTCGGAATCTATTGAATGTGTACAGGGCAATAATACAGTAAAGATAGAAAAATTCATCAAAAAACCTGAGCTTTGGTCAAGCGAGAAGCCGAACCTTTACACGCTTTTGGTGAAACTCACACAGGGCAGAAAATCTACATACAAAGCGATCAGAATCGGCTTTAGAAAAGTCGAAATAGTCGGTGAAAAAATACTTGTCAACGGTATGCCCCTAATGATAAGAGGCGTAAACCGCCACGACTTCGACCCCGATCACGGGTGGGCTGTACCTTATGAAAGATACATTCAAGACCTTGACATAATGAAGCGTCACAACATAAATTCAATCAGAACCAGCCACTATCCCAACGATCCCGTACTTTATGACCTGTGCGACGAATACGGTTTCT
>CAZBXS010000017.1:0-14948 GCA_964495955.1 uncultured Faecalibacterium sp. | reverse complement strand
CCCTTGACTTTGTTTGCCGCCATGGAAATGCCTATTCCGGTTCCGCAACAAAGTATTGCTTTTTCGCACTCGCCGTTTGTTACCGAAAGGCAGGTCGTCTGCGCTATTTTCGCATAATCTACCGATTCGGGACTGTATGTTCCGAAGTCTTTGTACTCGACGCCTTTTTCGTCAAGGTGCTTTTTTATCGCCTCTTTAAGTTCGTATCCGCCGTGATCTGCTCCTAATGCTATCATGATAATTCTCCTTTTTTCTTTTTTAGCTCTCTTTCCGCCTGCGGTAATCTAAGGTACAACGGCATCAGCTTTTCGGGCGTTACCGTTTCGCCGTTTTCGGCTTTTTTCGCTGCAACGAAAGCCGTAGAAGTCGCTCGCTCGTACCTCAAAAATTCACTCGCAAGAGTACAGGTGAGTTTGTCTTTGTAATAATTATAGCAAAGCTCCGCTCCGTCGCCGACGAAAATTATCGGCTTTTCGCAGTTTTTGAGCTTTTCTTCCATATCTTTAATTGCGACCGCTTCGTCATCGGTCAGTCTTTCGACCGTCTCGCCACAGCGAAATGTCGCCGTATAAACCTGAGCGCACCTTGCGTCCATGCAGGCTACCGCCGTACATTCGACGCCGAGAAGATTATATGCAAGCGACTCAAGCGTCGATACCTCAACGCACATTTTTCCCGTCGGCTGTGCCATTCCTTTTATCGCCGAGACACCTATACGTACACCCGTAAAAGACCCCGGCCCGTTGTTTACGGCAAAACAGTCTATATCGCTCACGTTGATATTTGCCATGTCTAAAACCGATTTTACCATCGGCATAAGTGTCTGCGAGTGCGTAAGTCCGGTGTTCATGAAACTTTCACTCATTATCTTACCGTCCTGTACAACAGCGACGCTCGAAACTTTAGCAGATGTATCAACAGCTAATATTTTCATCGAATATCCCTCCGGTTACGGTTATAACTCTTTCGTTGTCACTTTCTCCACGCTCTATTTCAACCCGTACAGCGTCTTCGGGCAATGCGTTTTCGATGTTTTCGCTCCACTCGACCAAGAGTATTGCGCCCATGTCGATATATTCGAAAAATCCCGTCGCATACAAGTCGTCCCAACTTTCGACACGGTACATATCAAAGTGGTATATCGGCGGTTGTCCGCCGTATTCGTTGACAAGCGAAAAAGTTGGGCTTGACACTTCCGCCACAACGCCTCTGCCTTTGACAAAGCCACGGGAAAAAGCGGTTTTGCCCATGCCGAGACCGCCGAAAAAGGCGATGACAGCGCCGGTGTTTATTTTTTTTGCGATTTCGGCAGCGAAATTTTCGGTTTGAGAAACGCTTTGGGTAATTCTTTTCATTTGTGTTCTCCGAGTTGTTGGTTTTTGGGCACGGCGAAGCCGGGCGGGTGGGTGGGTGCGGTGCGGTGCGGAGCATTCGTCAGAGCACCGCAGGTGCGTATTACGAATGCGTAGCGCCGCCTTTGTGGGTGTAGAGACTGAGCTAAGCTCAATTTCGGCGGAACCGGAAATTCGGACTTTGTAGCGTTGAAATTCGGTTTTCACTGATAAGTCGGTTTTCGAAGCTGATATTCGGGCACCCCGTCGCACTGCTCGCTTCGCTCGCAGGCACGGGGTACCGCTCACATCAGCTTACCGCCCCTTCGCCCCGGCACCCCACCCGGTGCTACGCCACATTTCCTATAGTATAACACAATTTTATCTAAAGTTAAAGTATTTCTATTGAAATATCCTCATTTTCATAATATAATATAGGTGAAAAAATAACAAAGAAGAGAAAGGAGGGCGTATATTGCTTGCCTTTATAAAAAAGGCTGTCAGAGAAACGGATAAACTTCTGATTTTAATTTGTCTGTCGCTGTCCGCTGTCGGTTTTGTAGCCGTTTCAAGTGCGACACGTTCGTCTTCGGACGACGGGGGCTTTTTCTCCCGTGAAGCGAAAGTTATGATCATCGCCGTGGCGTTGGGTCTTTTTATGGCGCTTGTCATATCGTTTTTCGACTATGACTTCATTTTGCGTATATGGCCCGTCATCGCTATCGTTGCGCTCGGACTTATGCTGATACTATTCCCCTTCGGCTGCGCTCCGACGGGACGTGACGACTCGATATGCTGGTTGAAAATTACGAGTACTTTGTACTTTCAGCCGTCCGAGGTCGTCAAGATAGGTTTCGTCATAACGTTCGCCGCCCACTGTAACATGGTCAAAGATGATTTGAAATCTTTCAAAAACGTTTTGCTTTTGGGAGTACATGCGGGTGTGTTCATAATCCTTGTCGTTCTTACAGGCGACATGGGTTCTGCACTTATCTTTTTGATGATGTTCCTTGCGATGATGTTCACCGCCGGCGTAGACAAAATATATTTCATTTTGGGGCCAATTGTCGTCGGTGCCGTTTTGCCTGTCGTTTGGTACAAGGTATTCGGTACTATTCAGCGAAACAGGATTTTGGCGCTGTTTTATCCCGAACTTTATCCCAACGAAATATATCAGCAAAATCAAGCCGAAAAAGCCATGCAAAACGGCGGATTTTTCGGAACGGGTCTTTTTAACGGCGTATATCACCGATCTGTACCCGAAAATCAGAACGATATGGTATTTTCCGTTATATGCGAAGAATTCGGATTTATCGGCGCTATGGCGTTGATGCTCCTGTTCGCTGTGTTGATAGTCAAAATAATACTTATCGGAAAAAAATCCGGTAGCTACCCTGCTCGCATAATGTGCAACGGTATAGCGTTTATGCTCGGCAGTCAGATAGCGGTAAATATCGGAATGTGCACAAAACTTTTGCCCGTTATCGGTATCACGCTCCCGTTCATCAGCGCAGGCGGTTCGTCGTCTTTGTGTTTGTACTTGGCAATAGGCGTTGTCCTAAGCATCTCACGCTACAGCCGAGAACAAAAAGCAGGAGACTTCACTTATAACAATCTGTCTCTGAGAGGACTTAAAACTTAAAACTTAAAACTTAACACACAACACAAAAACCTCCCCGTGTAAACGGGGAGGTCCATTCGTTTTATTAGCTTTTTATAAAAAGTTAAAGCAAATCAGAAAATCACGCGTGTTTTTTTCTTGTGCATACGAATGCTGCTGCGGAAGCTACTGAGAGAGCTGCGATAGCTGCTACAACCGTCGAAGTGTCGCCCATGCCGGGGTTTGACGGAGCAGGAACTGTTGTCGGAGCTTCTGTAGTAGTCGGAGCTTCTGTTTCGGGTTCTGCTACGCTACCGAGGTAGAGGTTAGCGAAGAAGTTGACAACGTCGTTGCCGAGAAGAGACTCGATTGTCGATGAATCAAGACCTAAGCCTTCAAGAACGCCACCGAAGGTGTCCATGATGCCTGCAACGCCTGCGTCAGTACCCTGGTTGCCGCCGAGGATCGACGAAATGTCGAAATCGCCAAAGCTGAATCCGCTCAGATCAATGCCTTCACCGCCGAGAGCAGATGTTAAGCCCTCAAAGAGCGTTGTAAGTGAGCTGAGGTCGAGACCTTCTGTGAATGAAGTGAGGATACCCGACGGGTCAAAACCGCTGAGAATATCACTTGAGCCACCTTCGGAATCGCCGTCTGAGCTACCACCTGTGAGACCGCCGAGAAGACCGCTGATTGTTCCGAGGATATCCATATCGGACAGATCAGCCTCAAGGTTGCTTGCTGCATCTTTGATACCGTCGAGATCGAAACCGCTCAAATCGAGACCGCCGAGAGATTCGGAGAGATCGCCGAGAGAACCTGTAAGATCGCCGAGACCTGTATCAGCCGCAAAAGCGGGAATTGCCAAGCAAGCGAGCATAGCGATTGCTACCAACACACTGAATACTTTTTTCATATTACTTTTCTTCCTTTCATAATATTTATATTATGGCATAAGCCATGATACACGAGTAATGATACAACATAATGCCGAAAAAGGCAATAGTTTTGTTAAAAATAAATTAAATTTTGTTACCAATCAATGAATACGTCAAGCCCGTCGACCGTAAAGTTCTCGCCCTCAACGAATGTAAATTCGCTACAGTTCTCCAATCCTTTGACGAATGCTTTGCGCATTGCCTTATCTTTCATGGTAATTCTTGTCTTTATGTTGAGTTCCGAACGGTCGGAGTACTTTTTAAGTTTTCCGGGAACGAAACCTGTACACCACCAATATTTTGCATATTCTCTTGAGAGAAGTTCTTCGCCGTTTCTGTAAAGCGACATGTCCATGTAGAGTGCTTCATCATTGTTTGCGCAGTCGTAATGTTCGACTTCTCTGTCTTTCGGCTTGTTATAAACGCCGACCTCGGCACCTATAAAGACACCGCCGTACTGACCTTTCCACATCTGAACCATCCAGTTTTTGTTGCCGTAGTCAAAATAAATTCTCGCTGTGTCGTAGTACATGAACACGAACTGAGCACCGAAGTCATAGGCTTTGTTGAAGCCGAACTGTCTTTGCCACGGGTCAGAATCGGTGTAGTAGAAGTTACCGTCGTCGTTAAAAAGGTATCCCATGAAGCCCTTTGACGTTTTCGTCGCTTCTTCTATGTACTTGTCCGTCGTAGTACCTGCCGTTGTTGTCGTCGACGCAGTTGATGTCGGAGCGGTCGTTGTGGTCGTGGGTAATGTCGTCGGCAGTGTTGTTGTCGGAGCGGCGGTTGACGATATCGCATTTAAATCAAATGTCGTAAACTGCGTATCCGATGACGGCTGAGCCGACTCGCTTTCGGACGGTTGGGGTTGAGTGCTCGGACTCGTGTCCGCTACCGAGGGCGTACTGCTTTGGCTTTCACCTACATTTATGACGGGGTTATCTATCTGTTGGCTTTTCGTCAGCTGTCTTACGCCGACAAACGACGCTACGCATACGGCGATAAGTGCAACTATTGCTACCGTTATTTTGTTTACATTCACTTTTCTTGCCTCCTAAAACACAAAGTGGTATATATTGATAGGATAACAGAATTTTTTTAAACAGTCAAGTGCATGACGCAATATTTGTCATTTCATGCGTGTTTTTTTCTTTGATTTTCCTATCGAAACGAAGTCATTCACCTGTACTGAAAAAAGACAAACCGAAAATCAGCTTTCTTTCAACGGTGTAAGCGAAGTCTGTGTTCCGCCGTATATGCAAAGCGGGCCCGAATATATCGCACAGACGTCGGTGAGCTTTTCTTCTTTTTCAAAATTAAATGCGTCAAGATGCAACTTACTTTGGGCAAAAGCGGCGTCCGCTTCGCCGTTTTCGACTTTTGCAAGCGCCTGTTCCATGTTTTCGCAATCAATGATTTTTAATGTGATGTTTTTGCTTTTGAGAATATTTTGTGCTTTTTCGAGTATTTCCCCGTGGATTTTTTCGCTTGATGCGACCGTTATTTTCGTATCGGCAAGTCCCGAATAGTCGATTTTTTTGTTGTAGCCGTCGGTTTTTTGTTTTACCGCCGAACGTAAAAATGCGTTGTACTCGTCTAAAATGTAGTCCGATACGCTTTGGCTTTCAAGTGCCGACTTCAGTGCGAGTGCTATATCGCCGCTTTTGTTGCCGTTTTTCACCGTGAGTACGCTTGCATAATCGTCGAACAGGCTTTCCTGTGCGAGAGCTTCTTTTTTCGGGTCGATACCGGCTGAAACGGCGTCATCGGAATTGAGGACTATGTAATCGTATTCACTGCGTTTTCCGGCTATTTCTTCGGGGTCTACAGCGTCGAATTCGATTTTTTGGGGGTTTTCGGTGATGTTGTCCGTCGTGAAGTTTCCTTCGACTGTTTCGTCGAGTTTTATGTATCCGAGGTCACGAATAAGTACAAGCGCCCTATTCATTCCGACTTCGTCCGACGGTATCGCCACTGTTATCGCTTTTTTATTCGAGCACGCACACAGTAACACAAGTACACTCACCGATACAAGCAAAATAGATAATATCTTTTTCATGTCTGTCTCCTTTTTGATGTTATATATGTTATATATAATGGTATACACTTATTCGTCTCTTTCGAAAAAGTCGTGTATCACTTCGGCGACACAAGCGTCCGTTTCCTGATTTGAAAAAATTTCGCAGTCACACATTGAGCGATAAATTTTTGCCCTTTGTGAGTACAGTTTTTCCAATGCGCCGTCGCCGTTTGACAGCGGTCTGCCTTTCGTCGAAAGTCGGTCTAACTTTCGGTTGATGAAGTACACACGCCCGTTTTGTTTCAAGTTTAAGCGGTTTTCTTCTCTTAGAATACTTCCGCCGCCGCAAGCGATTATTACTCCCGTCTTTTTGCCGATTTCGGATATCACATCACATTCTAAAGTACGGAAATATTCTTCGCCTTTCGTTTTGAAGATGTCTTCAATGCTCATGTTTTCACGTCTGATAATTTCTTTATCCGTATCGTAAAAAGGTCTTGCGGTGATCTTCGCAATTATCTTTCCGAGCGTTGATTTTCCGCAACCGGGCATACCTATAAGTACAATATTTTGAGTTTTTTGCGTCAGCTTTTTTCTCACACTTTCGGCTTTTTCGGCTGAAATTTTCTTTCCGCCGAAAATTTCGGCTGACGCCACCGCCTGTGAGACCAGCATTTCAAGTCCGCCTGCACATGAAATTTTCATTTTCTCGGCTTGAAGTACAAGTCTTGTTTTCAGTGGGTTATACACGACGTCTATGACCGCCGACAAATTTTTAAAAACAGACAGGTCGACCGCCGAATTTTCGTTTTCGGGGTACATTCCGACCGGTGTTGTGTTGACAAGTACATCGGCGTCACAGTGAAGATTTAAGTTCGAATAATTGTTTTCACCGTTTCTCGAAATGCGTACGATTTCCTTTGCACCGTTATCCTCGCAGACTGCTTTGACCGTAAGGCTTGTTCCGCCCGAACCGAGAATTACGACTTTTTTCTTGTAAAAGTCTACGCCTATACTGCGACTGAGTGCGTAAAATCCGCTGTAGTCGGTGTTGTAGCCGTAAAGTTTTCCGTTTCTGACAACGACCGTATTTACACAGCCTATTCGTTTCGCTCTTTCGCTTAGTTCGTCGCATTTCTCAAAAGCAAGTTTTTTGTATGGAACGGTGACGTTTATTCCGTCGAACTGTTTTGACAGAAGGAACTGTTCCGCTTTCTCTCGGCTCATTTCGAGTTTTCTGTATTGGCAGTTCCAAATCTCACGATGTAAAAAGGGAGAGAATGTATGCGGTAATTTTTCGCCTAAAACTCCGTACAAAATATCACCTGCTTTCTTTTGGTTATCGCCTGTGCCGTAGGCACAGGGTGGGTGGGCGGGTTCGGTGCGAAGCAGGCACCTCGGCGCCCAAAGGGCGTGAGAGGTGAATGCACAGCGCCGACTTTGTGGGAGCAGGAAAGCAAAGAGTAGGCAACGGACGATAGGGAGCGGATATGTTCGTTTCGCTCGCTGTTTCGGCTTTCGGTTTTGTGCCTTGTCCGACCCCTCAGTCAGCCTACGGCTGACAGCTCCCCTAAAGGAGAGCCGAGGCTCGTTTCGCTCGCATTTTGCAACCTGCTGTCTGCAAGTTGCCGTTTAAGTGCTGTAAGTTATTCGCTACAGCCGGCGGCTCACTCGTGCACCGTCTCAGACTGCTCGCTTCGCTCGCACCTTCGAGGTGCGTCGTTCGCCGCCCCGCCTGCTTTGCAGGCGGGGTTATCGCTTTAATTAAAACTTACTTCCGCCGAACTTTCCGCCTTTTGCGCCCTTTGCTCCGCCGAGATTAACGCCCTCAAGTACATTCGAATCGAATGTGTAAGTAAGGCTGTTTTCTTCTCTGTTACGTTTGAGTGCAAAAGCTATCATTTCGTCAAGAAGTTTAGTGTACGGCGTGCCGATAGGCTCCCAAAGATAGAACGAAAGCGAACCGGGAATGGTGTTGATTTCGTTAAGCCAGATTTCGCCTGTTTTGCTGTCCATCATAAAATCAATTCGTGAAACGCCGTTACAGCCGAGAACTTTGAACGCCTTGACCGCAAGAGTACGGATAGTGTCTCTTTGTTCGTCCGTTATGTCGGCGGGGATAATTCTCGAAAGGCTCGCCATTCCCTTACTGCCACCGCTTGTTTTTGTCGATTTTCCGAGATATTTTTCGCTAAATGAAAGTATATCGTCCGAATTTATCGGCTGTTCGCATTCCGATGCCTTAGCTTCGGTGTAGTCACCCAAAACGGCGCAGTTTATCTCCTTGAGATTTTCTACTGCCGGTTCAACGAGAATTTTGTGTGCAAATTGGAATGCGTTTTCAAGACCGTCTATGAGCGTCTGTCTGTCCTTGGCTTTGGAAATTCCTATTGACGAGCCGAGGTCTATGGGTTTGACGATGACGGGGTACGGGAAAGCATTTTCGATTTTTGAAATGAGTTCGTCGAGGTCGGCGTCGTACTCTTTGGAATTGAAAACTTTGCAATCAAGTACGGGGATACCGTTATCTTTAAGTACCGTTTTCATGACATACTTATCCATGCCGACAGCGGACGAAAGTACATCACAGCCGACATAGGGCAAGTCGAACATCTTCAAATATCCCTGAAGTGTGCCGTCCTCTGTATTCGTTCCGTGGACTATCGGGAAGAAGATATCGACCGTGTCGATAAGTCCTTTTGAAAATGCTTTGAACGGGTACTTGAGCATTTTTACCTTTCCCTCGTCTTTGACGAAAATTACACGCTGACTGTTTTTGAGAAGTTTTTGAGGCTCTTTGTAATTTTCAATCTTTGCGATACCCTCGCCTGTGTACATGATGTTGTCTTTTGTAACATAGACGGGAATTACGTCGTACTTCGTTTTATCGAGATAATTTATCGCCTGTATCGCCGAAATTATTGATATTTCGTGCTCTGTGCTTTTTCCGCCGAAGAGAACGGCAACTTTGATTTTCATTTTGCAAATCTCCTTTAAGTTAATAATTATCGGGAAGATCGTTTTCTATGAGAACGATCTTGTCTTTTCCGTTTGAATTCAGGGCGTACATGTGAGTGAATGCCTCCTGTACGGTGTCTGCGACAAAAATTCGGCTCTCGTCATAGTTTTCGTCACGAAGTCCTGCGAGCATGGGTACTGCCTGCTTTTGACCGACGAGAATAACATAGTCACACACTTTCGCCATGTGCCTGCCGAATTCTCGGTTTAGCTCTTCCTGTTTTTCGCCGAGTTCGACCATACCGGGTGTTACGGCGATTTTGTATCCGTCGAAAAGTTCGAGTGCGTCAAGTGCTGCGCTTGAGCCTGACGGATTAGAGTTATACGCATCGTCTATAAGAGTGATACCGTTTCTTTGGATAAGTTCAAGTCTGTGCGGTACTCCCTCTAATTTTCTGACTTGACCTTTCAGCGATTTCAAAGGTACGCCGAAAGTATGAGCGACGGCAATAGCACCGACTATGTTTAAGACATTGTGTCTGCCGATAATTTTTGTTGAAAATTTTTCCGTTTCCCCGTTCGGTGCGGTAACGGTAAATGAAGTTCCTCTTGATGAGACGGAAATGTCGGTTGCGTTGTAGTCTCCGTCGCCCTCTACCGTGTATCTGATACAAGGTCTGTTTGAACCGTGAGCTTTAATGTTTTCGTCATCGCCGTTAAGGAAAAGATATCCGTCGTCGGACAAGCTGTCCGAAAGTTCGAATTTCGTATTTTTTATGTTTTCAAGTGAGCCGAACGATTCCAAGTGCTGAGGGCCTATAGAAGTTATAACGCCATGTTGCGGGTGGACTATGTCACAAAGTTCCTTTATATCTCCGACCCACCTTGCGCCCATTTCACAGATAAAAATTTCGTCGGTAGATTTCAGAGAGCCTCTTATTGTCTTGACAACACCCATAGGTGTGTTATAGCTTTCGGGTGTCATAAGTACATTGTATTTAGCTTGTAAGAGAGTATTAAGATAGTACTTAACGCTCGTTTTTCCGTAGCTTCCGGTGATGCCGATTATTTTAAGGTCGGGACAGGAAGCGAGTATACGTTTTGCGTCGTTTATATAGCCGTTGTTTATATGTTTTTCGATAGGTTTGTTGATGAAATTCGCTATCAGTACCATAAAAGGCGACAGTGCGGTATAGGCAGACTGTACGGCAATAACAGCGGTTTCGTTTTTCGTCAAAACATGAACCAGTGCCAAAGGAATAACGGTTATAACAGCAGATGTCAAAAGCATACGCTTAACTCTCGGCGTATAAACAAGCGGTTTTTTCGCTTTCTTCGGGATAACGAAAAGAAGTACCAGTGCGTAAGCGATAGGCGAGCCTGTTTTGTATATCAGCTGATTTATAAGCAGTGCGACGATTGCGGCACAGACGGGGTAGATGATTTTGTCGGGATTTTTCTTCAGCCAATTTATCTGAGTTATCGGCTTGTAAGAATTAAGCTGAAAGAAATGCATTGTATCTACAAGTACACAGGCGTAAACCGCCAAAAACAACGCATAGCGAATTATCATTAGTATTATATCAAACATGGCGTTCTCCTTATAATTTCATAAACGACGAGATAACTCGGTTAAATGTGTACTGCTGTTCGAGGAACGAATAGTGACCGCAGTTTTCAAGTACGACAAGTCCGGCGTCTTTCATTTGTTTTTCCATAAGTTCGGCATCGGATACGGGAGTTGCGGTATCGTTTCTGCCCCAAATCAAAAGCGTCGGAACGGTGACAAGCGGGAAAAGATGTGTCAAATCCTCGTTGACGACTTTAACAAGTACCTGTCTCATCGTCGGAGAGGCGGCGAGGTAATCGGCAGAGCCGTTTTTCTTTCTCAAGTTATCCATAGCGTTCGGGAACAGTTTCGTAAACAACTTCGAAGTGAGTATTTTTTTCGTAAACTTGTACACAGCCTGTTTTACTTTTTGCTTAAAAGTCTTTTTCGGCTTTACGCCTGCGGCGTCGACCAATATCAGCTTTTTAATTTTAAACGGCAGGTTTTCACGTGCGTTGATTTTAAAAATAACCCTACCGCCGAACGAGTGCCCTAAAAATGTCACGTTTTCGTTTTCAGCGAAATCTTTTACAAAATCAATGACAAAATCGGCGTAATTATCTACGTTCCATATTTCTTTCGGTTCGTCGCTTGCGCCGAAGCCGGGCATATCCATTGCGAGCACTTTATATTTTGTGCTCATTAGATGTATTAAATTATCAAAGAGGGTTATGTTTGCACCCCAGCCGTGTAAAAGTACGACCAATTCGCCCTCGCCCTCGACAATATAGTTTATTTTCAAACCGTCAACGGTTTTTTGCATTTTGCGTTCCTCCTGTTTGTACGGTGTAATCAACACTTATCCATTGTAATCATTATAATTACTTTAATTATATCACAAATAAAAGAACAATACCACATTTTTGAAAAAGATTTATATTAAATTCTCGGCAATCGTAGCTTTCTAAAAACTCAAATCGGCGGTAAGCCGGAATGTGCCTGCTCGGACACCTGAAAATGCGTGGAAAGTTGACTTCACGGACGGAAAAATACATCTAACGCATTTACAGGTACCACTTCGCAGCCACGCCCGCCCACCCACCCTGTAACCCCCTCAAAAAAATATTTTCAATTTTTTTCAAAAAAGTGTTGACAAAGCTGTTTTGATGTGATAATATATCCAAGCTGAATGACACAGCCGATGCGAACAACACGGCAAAGTCGGTGTTAATGACGGTGAGGGTCCACCCGTTCCCATCCCGAACACGGTAGTTAAGCTCATTCGTGCCGAAGATACTTGGCTGGAAGCGGCCCGGAAAAATAGGTCGATGCCGACACTCAGCGAGCCACCCGATAGGGTGGCTCTTTTTGTTTTTGGCGGAATTGGTGGCTGTGCTGTAAGGTTAGGTCAAAACCGCACGCCGAAGGCGTGCGGGCGACGCACGACGCACCTCGAAGGCGTGAGCGAAGCGAACTGTCTGAGACGGTGCACGAGGGCGTCGCCGGATGCAGAAATCAGCTGTCAGATTTCAAGTCGGCGTTTCCTGTAGAGTGTGGTTTGAATTTGAAATTCGAAATGCGGAATGCGAAATGGCTGTACTTGTTGATTTGCGGTTCTTTGGATAGTTTCTTCTGCGATCGAACCCCTCAGGCGAGACTGAATTTTAGCAGAAACTAAATGTCATCAATGGTGTTTCGTGCGAAGCACGAAACACCCAAAATCCTCCCTCATGTTTGAGGGAGGTGGCACGACGTAAGTCGTGACGGAGGGAGAAGAAGTCGGTGAAGATGAGACTAATTTACAATCGCAGAGATTTAAAGTCAGCACAGCGAGCGAAGCGAGCCTTGTCGCCACTGAAATGGGAGATGTCGAGGCAGAGCCTCGACAGAGGGGTACTCACGCACAAACTAAAAATAAAGTCATTTCGAATTGAGCATTCCGAACTTCAAATTTTCACAAGTTTCACATTTGAAACGCCCCTCTTGAATCTCACCTAATAATATAGTATAATAATCTCACAATAAAAAACGGAGGAATATATTATGGCTAAAAAACTAACAGCTCTCACAATTGCGGTGATAATGATGTTTTCCGTTTTCACCGTACCGGTCAGTGCGGCTTCTATCGACTTTTCCGAAAAAGTAACGAATATCGTCTACTCGGTTCTGGATAAAGCGGTGAGCGTACTTTTGACCTATCTTAACAAATACTGGCCCGGTTATGACGGAAAATGGGACAGCGAAAACGACTACACGGCAACGAATTTTTATTCGGGAAATTCGAACTTCGGTTCTGACGCCGTACAGGGTGAAAAGTGGCTCTTAGGCTACTGCGGTGCGTCGCTTTTGGACGAGCTTGATGTGATGAACGGTCAGTTCTTTCTCGCAGGCGGTCTTGAGGCTGTGAAAGGCAGAGTGCCTACCGAAATTCTCGACGATCAGCGTGTCAGAGTTTTCGCTATCAGCGACGGCGTCAGCGGAACTGTTTTGTACGCAGCGATTGACGGATTCGGAATTTCACGTGGCGATGTACAGAAAATCAGAGAACGCATATCCGATTTTGCAAAAGAAAACGGCGTTGTCAGCGTCAACGTTTCGGTGCTTCACCAGCATTCATGTATCGACACTCTCGGAATGGGCGTACCTCTTGCCACGGCTTTGATTTTGAATACAGGCAACGCAGCTTCGGGCGGAAAGATTGACGCTCTCACCGTTCACAAGAACGAGCAGTTTACCGAAAATCTCATAAGTACAACCGTCGAATGCATGAAAGAGGCAGTCAATTCGATGAAGTCCGGCGAACTTTCCTACGGCTCGGCGAATATCGGCGAGTATATCAAAGATAAACGTACGCCCTACTTCTACGACGAAAACATACATCGCCTGCGTTTCGTTCCCGATGACAATTCGCCTGAAACTTGGATTTTGGAAGCAGGTATCCACCCCGTCAGCTTCGGCGCTTCAACTGAAACTTTGACAGCCGATTTCCCGTACTACATTGAAAAGAACATCAACGAAACTGTCGGTGCCAACGTTGTCTACATTCAGGGTGCTGAACTTGCCATAACGACCGACAGGTCACTGACAAACACCGACGGCGCTTCGACGGTGGAAAACGTTACCAAGTACGCAAACGCAATCGCCGACAAGGTCAAAGCCATCGACAACGACGAAAAGCTCCCTGTCACGCTCGGCGTCACTCACAGCGAAGTTAAACTCAACGTCACAAACGGAATTCTCACCCTCGCAACAAGAGAAGACATTCTCGATGCAGTTATCGTTAAGTCGGCTGACGGATATAAAATGGTCACTGAGATCGGGTACATGGAACTTGGCGGAAATGTCGGAATTTTCATGTGTCCGGGCGAATTCGAAGCAGGTATCATCTATGACGGCGCAGTCACTTCCGCTTCTGAAAGCTGGTCTGGTGAAAGCTGGAACTACTTACCGCTCGAAAGCTACACCGACTGCGAAAACATAATGGTATTCGGACTTTGTAACGATCAAGCAGGATATGTTCTGACGGACAACGCCTACCGCTCAATGTTTACGGAAAATGAAGAAGTCAACGTCGTCAGCAAAACTGCCGGTTCGACTTTCGCCGACGCATACATCGCTCTCATTGAAAGCACAAAATAACGGTCTGTACACACTGGCAAGTACACAAAAAAGACAAAAATCAACGCCCTTGCGTCATTGAACGCAGGGGCGATTTTCGCTTTATATGTGGTATCTTCTTTTACCTTTGCTCTTTTTGCCGTACTCGATGGCTTCTTTCGGGCAGTAGGATATGCACGCCATGCAGTGCGTACAGTCGCCGTTCCATTTCGGCTTTCCGTCTTTAATCTTTATGTTTTCAAGAGGACAGATTTCGACGCATTTTCCGCACGACACGCATTCGTCCGTAGCGTAAAACTGTTTGTCTTTGACAAAAAATTTGTAGAATATCGGGTTGACTGCACTGCTCATTATCTTGTCGTACGCATTTGAACGTGGCTTCGGGAATTTCGTATTTTTCGATATCATCGCCGATATTCTGTCGGTTTCTTTCTCCGATGATTCGATAATTTTTACGCTTTCTTCTTCGGTCGGTACGCCGAACATTGCGATATAATTTTCGGGCATCACCACTTGGTAAGTGCCCATATAGGTGAGGTTTTTGCTTTCGCACAACGCCTTGTTGTACTTCTCGGCATCACCGATTTCTCCGCCACAGGTCATGACGAACCATGCACGTTTTGCACCGTTGAAATTCGTCTTTTTTATAAATTCCTCGACAACGAGTGGCATTCTCCATGCGTAAGTCGGGGTGACGAAGATTATTTTTTCGTCACACTCTATGGGTGAAAAATCTTTGTTTCGTACTTTTTCGTTAAGCGAGACGGTTTGTTTGCCGAGGGTTTCGGCGATTTTATTTGCTATGTATCGGCTGTTGCCCGTCCCCGAAAAACAGAATATCATTTTTACTCCTCCTGCGGTTATGTTTGTTTTTGTTTTTGTACATGTTACGTTTTCTCTGTCAATTATATGCCTGCGGTTTGAGGTTGTCAAG
>CAZBXS010000016.1:0-15294 GCA_964495955.1 uncultured Faecalibacterium sp. | reverse complement strand
AAAGGTATGGGTTCTACCCGTAACGGCCGTGATTCCGAGTCAAAGAGACTTGGCGTTAAGAGAGCTGACGGACAGTTTGTTCTTGCAGGCAACATTCTCGTAAAGCAGCGTGGAACACACATTCATCCGGGCAACAACGTCGGCAGAGGTTCCGATGACACACTTTTCGCTCTTGTTGACGGAAAGGTTAAGTTCGAGAGAGTAGGCAAGGATCGCAAGAAGGTCAGCGTTTACGCTGTTGAGCAGTAAATTTTAAATAAGCATTACGAACGGAGCGGACTTTTGTCCGCTCCGTTTTTTGCGTTACTTTTAGATTCCAAATTGAGTTATATTTTGCTTTACTTACGTGGGGATAGGTGTGTAGTGGGTACGGGTTAGAACCGCACGCCGTAGGCGTGCGGGCGACGGACGACGCACCTCGAAGGCGCACGCCGTAGGCGTGCAGTCTGAGACGATGCACGAGGACGTCGCCGGCTGTAGTGATTAGATGTTAGATTTTAAGTCGGCGTTCCCTGTAGGGCGTGAGTTGAATTCGAAATTCGAAATGCGAAATTCGAAATGGCTGTACTTGTTGATTTGCGGTTCTTTGGATAGTTTCTTCTGCGACCGAACCCTCAGGCGAGACCGAATTCGAGCAGAAACCAAATCTCGTCGCCCCTGAAAGGGGAGATGTCACGCAAAGCGTGACAGAGGGGTTTGGTTCGCTACGCTTACAAGTAAAATGTGAGAAGTAATAAGCAAGAAGTGAAAGTGCAATTCTTGGTTTCTGCGGTTGCAGTTAGTTTAATCTGTGACAGAGGCTTACAGACAAAGCAGAAACTTAAATACAACCGCACAAACCAAAATGTCAGTAAGGGTGTTTCGTGCGAAGCACGAAACACCCAAAATCCTCCCTCATGTTTGAGGGAGGTGGCACGACGTAAGTCGTGACGGAGGGAGAAGCTCGCTACGCTCAAGGTAAGAAGTAAAAGGTAATAGGTAAGAAGTGAAAGTCAGCACAGCGAGCGAAGCGAGCACTCGTCTCACCTATAGGAAAGATGTCCGCCGTAGGCGTGACAGAGGCGTAAATAAATTCAGAACCAACTATCCAAGGGAGCATAAACTAAAATATACAATAATTCCAAATTCCGCATTTCAAATCCAACACGGTTCCGAATTTAAAATTTGCATTTTTCCGAAAATATGTTATACTGTAGAAAAGGCAAATTTTGTTTGGGGGTCGTGCTGTGTTTACAAACGTTAAAAGTATGGGACTTATAGGTCTCAAATCGTATATAATTGATATAGAAATGGATATATCAGCCGGTTTACCGAGATTCGACATTGTCGGACTGCCCGATGCGTCCGTCAGCGAATCCCGTGACAGAGTACGTTCGGCGATAAGAAACAGCGAGTTTCGTTATGCCGATAGGCGTATCACCGTAAACTTAGCACCTGCCGATATAAAGAAAGTCGGCCCCGTGTACGACCTACCGATAGCTGTGGCGATGCTCGTTGCGACAAAACAGGTCGACTGCGATGTAAACGGCATGGCGTTTATAGGCGAACTTTCGCTTGACGGACATATCAGAAAAGTCAACGGAGCTTTGCCGATGGTGATTTGTGCCAAAGAAAACGGAATTAAAGAAGTTTTCGTACCTCTTGAAAACGCAGCCGAAGCGTCGGTCGTCAAAGGCATTACTGTCTACGCCGCAAACGAATTGATTGATGTCACCGAACACCTTATGGGCAGAAAACCGCTTAAAGAGTGCAAAAGTGAGGACTACGCCGACTGTATAGATGACACGCCGTACCTCGATTTTGCCGACGTAAAAGGTCAGTTTCTCGTCAAGCGTGCCCTTGAAATTGCCGCAGCGGGCGGTCATAACACGCTGATGATAGGCCCTCCCGGTTCGGGCAAAAGTATGCTTGCCAAGAGAATTCCGTCGATACTTCCCGACATGACGTTCGAGGAAAGCCTTGAGACGACGAACAT
The DNA here is from genome assembly GCA_964495955.1 of uncultured Faecalibacterium sp. Classification (GTDB taxonomy): domain Bacteria; phylum Bacillota; class Clostridia; order Oscillospirales; family Acutalibacteraceae; genus UBA6857. The sequence continues at coordinate 13,319 of CAZBXS010000016.1, read as the reverse complement.
ATATTCAATCGCAGGGAACTTGCCGACGGGCACTTCTCTGATAACCAAACGCCCGTTTCGCTCGCCCCACCATACCGTATCCACTGCCGGACTTTCCGGTGGCGGACACATTCCCCACCCCGGCGAATTCAGCCTTGCCCACAACGGCGTACTGTTTTTGGACGAGTTGCCCGAATTTCCACGTCCTGCGATGGAAGCGATGCGCCAGCCGATTGAGGACGGCACGATAACCATTTCACGTGTGAGCGGTTCGCTGACCTACCCTTGTGAAATAATGCTCGTATGTGCTATGAACCCATGCCCGTGCGGATATTTCGGTCATCCGACGAAAAAATGTACTTGTCCATCGGGTGCCTCTGCCAAATATCTCTCAAAGGTGAGCGGCCCGCTCCTTGACAGATTGGACATACATGTCGAAGTTCCTCAAGTCGAGTTTAAAAAGCTCTCCGACGACGAAAAGGGCGAAAGCTCCGAAGAAATAAGAAAGCGTGTCAATGCGGCGAGACTTATTCAGAGAAAACGTTTTGAGGGTACAAATATAAAATGTAACGCAAAAATGACCCCTGCCATGACGAGAGAATACTGCGTTCTTGACGAAGGGCAAAAGAAATTCCTCGAAGAAAGTTTCGAAAAACTGGGACTTTCTGCGAGGGCGTATGACAAAATATTGCGTGTGGCACGAACTATAGCCGACTTGGACAACAGCGAAAAAATCGAGCTTATACATCTTCAGGAAGCTGTCCAGTACAGAAGCCTTGACAGAAAATTCTGGCGATAACGGCTATTAAGCTGACGAGAGTCGAACACAACACGGTTTTTTAAGGCATATTTCCGCCAATACTGCGTTGGAAATCCTCGCAAGGCTTGACGCATTGCGAGTGGATTTAAGCCGTAAAGCACCGAAAATACGCCGTTTTAGGCGGGTTCGGATTTAACTGCAATGCTTAACCGATTGTACCCCGTCAACAAGTACACACAACAAAACGGCAACAAAAAACCTCCCGAAATTTACATCGGGAGGTCAATTTTTATTCAACGTCTAAATCAATATCGTCGATATCCGCATTTTCGACTGTGACTTCGTCATTTTTACGTTTCTTGAAGAAAATGTAACCTGCCGAAGCGCCGACTGCGAGAAGTCCTATCGGAGTTGCCACATATTCGGGCTTGTCCTTTATCGTCTGTGTGACGCCTGAAAGTACGTTTTGTGTGTTTTCTTCTGTCGTCGCTTTCTGTGTCGTGGCGAGAGGATCCTCGGTGACGGTGACGTTTCCGTTTTCGTCGGTCGGATAGGTCTCAAGGAAATTCGAATGTAACTGTGAATACGCCGAGCTGTCCTCTATCGGATATGTCGTGGAGCTTGTTTGAACTTCGGGTGTAACAAAGTCCGTGTCGAATGTTTTACCGCTTTGTACGTAACCGCTGATTGCGCTTTCGGCTGAGCCTACGACGCTACCGACGGGATTTGCGATATCGACGTTTATACCGCCGACGACATTCGAACCCGATGAACTTTTCTTGACGGTGAATGTGTATTCGGCTGTATCGTTTCTTTCGGTATCTTCGTCAACATATTCGATTTTTACCGTAAATGTCGTCGAAGCCGAAGTGAGTTTTACGCTGTTGGTAGATGAGTTAGCGACAAGCGAGCCGTTTAAGTAAGTTTTGGCTTTCGAAAGGTCGCCGTCTGTGAGCTGGTCGGCAACGAGGAACGCTGTGAACCAAACTTCACTCGAAGTATCGGATACGGTAACTTCGTAGTTATAAATATCGGTATAGAAATCGTCTTTGAGATCGAAGAAACCGTCTGCCTTGGCTTTTTCGAAAAGTGAGTCAAGGCTTTCGGAAGAAGAATACTCTGTGTTTACGCTGTCGAGCATCGACATCAAGACGAGCTTCGGAACTTCCTTGTTTCTGTTGCCGCTTTCAAGCGCTTGCTTGAGAAGTACGGGCGAAACATATACATCGTATTTACTTGTCAGTATTGACGCATAGTAAGCGTGATTTACGGCGTCTTCCTGTTGCTGTGTTACTTTGACATAGGGCGTTGTCTTGTCGACGGCGTATCCCTGTTTGTCGGCGGCGAGAACTCTCACCCAGTAATAAACTTCCTGCTCTGTCGGGTCTTTGCTTACGGGAAGTCCCGAACCCTCAAGAACATATTCGTTAGCGAAAAGATAAGAGAAACCCTCGATACTGCTGACAGATGACGGTACATTCATTCCGCAAACTTTCGAAAGATAGATAACGACAGCACCTTCAACGCTTGTGCCACGTGGGATTTCGATTTCCTGTTTCAGTACAGCCGAAGCGATATCGCTTTTTAACAAAGCGTATACTATCGTAGTGTACATCTGAGTGGTAGCCGTCTCGTCGAACGGATATGTAATTCCTTTGCTTTCGTTGTACGCTCTCATTTCGGGTATACTCGACGTTATCGCACCGGAGGCGAGGAGAGTATAGTAAGTCGTTTTGAGCGTCTTTATCAATGAGCTTTGGAGGATAGTCCTGCTGGCTTCGAAAAGCTGAGAATAGTTGTTGCATTCGCTGACGAATTCCTCAGCCGTGTGGCTGTAGGGGTAGTCGGTCAAAGGCTTGAAAACCAGCGGTACGACCGAAGACGAACTGTCACGCATGACAACATCGTCTATCCAAGCGTAATTATAATCTTTTTCATCAACATATACTTTCGTGGTACCCGGGCAAACTGCTGCGTTTCCGTCTATATAAAATACGGAAGCCGATGAAACGAAAGAGCTGCAACAGTACGCCGTCAAAACAGCGACTAAAAGAAAGATGCACAGCACCTTTTTACATTTCACGGCAACACCCCCCTATATACAGTAATATTTGGATATGAGCATAATAAGATAATTTTACAGATATATAATACAACCAACAGCCGATATTGTCAAGGACATTTCGGTGAAAAAGTAATAAATTAAATGTAAATGTGCGGAAAATTTTGTGGGGTTGGGCGTGCACGGGTGGGGTGCCGGGGTTAAGGGCGGCGAGAGAATGCGAAGCGGTACCCTGTGCGCTTGCCGTAGGCAAAGTGCTAAAGGGTGCCCGAGCGTTCTCTGAAAAACCGACATTCAGATAAAATTCTCATAACCCCGAACCTAACACGACAAAAGCAATGCACCCCGAACGTACTAAAGTGCGTTTGAGGTGCGAAAGGTCAGTTGTTTTGTGTGACATAATCCGACACGCCTTGGTATATCGCCTGTGCGAAAACCTGCTGGTATGCGTCATCACGAAGATAAGCACATTCAAGGTCGTTCGTTATAAATCCGACTTCGACGAGTACGGACGGACAAACATCTGTCCTCGTGACATAAAACGGGTAGTAGTTCGCCCCTTGGTCAATAGCCGAATACATTTGGGCGTTACTGTAATAGCAGGAATTTTTATAAACCTGTGTCAGCCTGTTGTGTATACATTTGGCAAGAGGCTGTGAAAACGACTTGTAATAAAACGTACACGTTCCGCTTCGCTCCTTGTTTTCCGAAGCGTTGAGGTGAATGCTTATAAACAGATCCGGATCGATTTGTTCGGTCATTCTTCGCCTTGTTTCAAGGGAAATATCTGTGTCGTCGGTACGGGTCATGTAAACCGCCGCTCCGGCTCGGCTGAGATATTCGGCGAGGTACTTGCTGATTTTAAGCGTTTGTTCCGATTCGTGAACGGTGCCGTTCATTCCCGTAGCGCCTGTTTGTACACCGCCGTGACCGGGATCTATGATTATGACTTTTCCCGCAAGTGATGACTTCGGCTGTTTGAACTTGACCGTCATGTTTCCACTACCGTCATAACTTACCGTAATGCCGTAAAATCCGCCCTGTTTTTTGAGATAAAATCTTAATATGCTAAATCCGCTTTGAGCGTCGGCGACCCATTCGGCTTTTTCTATTAAAGTATTTGAAGAAGTGTCGACTTCGCCCGTGTGATAGGGTGTGTTGAAAAATACAAGGTCTATTACGCTGACTGTGTTACTTACAACGTTGTAACGCTTGTTTTCATATCCCGAATAATAATTTTGAGAGTATCTGTCTATTGAGTACGGAACACGCCATGAAGTCGAAAGTTTGACTTCAAATCCCGAAGCCGAACTTGACGAAATGACGCCGACCGAGTTGTCCGGCATTGCGTAACCCGATGGAATAAAAGCTACATCATCTTTTACAATACGCCTGCCTGATGCGAGGTCGTACATTTCGAAAGTATCGCCGTCACCGTTGGTGTATTGCGACTGTGAGACCACTTTGTCAACGGTTCCCTGTACCCAAAGGCAGTATTCGGGATTATAGTAAGGTAAGTTCGGATCGGACGGATAAGTTTCGGCAGTCGGTGAAGTGACGGTGATATAATCGGCTGTTCCCGCAACGCCGTTATATGTGTAAGGAGTGAGGTTTGTACCGCTTATTCCCGTCGTGTTTTGGTAACTGTCGGTGTTTTGCGTCGTTTCGGTTGTCGGCGGTGAAGTTACTGTTTCGTCCGATTTCGCATTCACATAAATGTGACCGCCGTCATAGCTTTCGCTTACGCCGTCAAAAGTCGCTTCGAGAGTGATTTTGCCCATGTCTTTGATTTTTTTGCTTTCTTTCGGCAGTTTTACGCTTGCCCTGAAAACAGTGTAATCTCCCGTACTTTCACCCAAAGGCGTAAGTTCGAGCTCTTTGTCGCCGAGTTTTAATTTAAGTTCCGCTTTATAAAAAGCTCCGACTGTTATCTGTACTGTCTGTTTTCCGGGGTAATACGCATCGTCAGACGGCGTTATGTATGAGACAAGATCGGAATCGAATTTTTTTGTACAGTTGACGGTAAACGAAACTTCACAGCCGTTTTGATAAAGGGTGATTTTATTCTCACCGTGACGCAGATCGAGGGTGATGTTACAGAAGTTTTCGCCGACGACGCCGTAACAATAGTTGTTGATATAAAGCGAAAACCTGTCCGAACAGCGAATTTTGAAAGAATAGACCGTTTCGTTTGTTTCGATTGTTTGCGTCGGTACGGGGTCAAGTTCAAGAGAAGTTAAAGTCTTATCGAGGTCTATGCCGTTTTTGATGTATTCCGATACGGTGCGTGTGCTGTTATCTCGGTTTGAAATAAATTCACTCAGAGAGTGAAACGCTCTTGAAGATAATTTCGAACATTCATCGGCTGAAATCACCTGTTTTAAAAGTCCGTCTGCCGATGGGTCAAACTGTGCGTTACAAAGTTTTTCGCAGCGAAAAACGCAGGCAAGTCCGACCTGTGTAGGAAGAAGTTTTTCGTTTAAAGTTTTCAAGTACGGGTCTAAAACGGCGGTGTTTTGATATATTTCCGCCGCAAGATAGGTCATGTGTTCTTTATCTAAGCTGATTTTGTCAAGATTTTTGTCCGATTCGAAATCGGCGTAAACAACAGCCGCCGCATTTGCACTTTTGAGAGTTGCGGTAATATATTCAAGCCTTTCGTTGACAAGTTCGGCGGGATACTCCGAACAACCCGTAACGATAAATCCGGACGCATAGTCAGCTGTCGAAAAAGCCGATATAACGCAGTCGAGCGAAGTTATATCGACCGCCAATATGACAGACAAAGACTGTGACGAAAAGGCGGTGCACTCGGATTTGACCAAAGAAAGAACGTCCTGTTTTAGTTTGACTTTTTTCGAATAGTCGAATGTGTTGTTCTTTTCGCTGTATTTTATCCTGTACTTATCTTTATAAATCGTTTCGGTTTTTAAAAATACCGTATCAAAGCCGAAATCGCTTGCGGTTTGTGCCGTTTGAGTGAGAGATGACAAGCCTTCTGTATCCGTCAGGGAGGGTATAGATGAAAAATCGGTTCCCTCTAAGACCCAAACGGCGTTGGATACTGCTTTCGGGCGAGAGAGGGAAACGGCTGTCGCATTCTCACGCCGTAAATTCGAAAATGTGACGAGCACGGTTATTGCAATCAAAACGGCTACGGCACAAATGCCTACTATTATATTTTCTTTTCTTGACAGTTTTCTCATTTTTTATCTTCTTTCTTTACCGTTCTTTTTCTTTTTGTGAGTGGCTACTTTATGAAAATTTCAGCGTTTCCCCAAGCGGTGCGTCGGGCACCGCCGGTCGCTTTGCGTCGGCGGTACCGCTCCCGCACCGCACCCGCCCACCCGCCCCGGTCTCTCTCTCACATAACTCTCACCAAATTTTCAACTTCCTTTTTCGTATCGGAATTTGAAAATATGTGGTGATATGAAAACAGAGCAAATCCGTTGCAGTTCTTCTGACGCAAATATTCAACCTCACGCTTTATTATATCATCGCTGTTTTTCCATTCGTCTTTACCACTTCCGGCGTATTCGTCGGTTTGATTTGACTTGTATATCGCTAAACCTATCACTAACTTTACACTGCTTGATTTTTTGATACTTACCCAGCGGTCGAGACATTTTTTGTACGGCTGAGTTTCGTTTTCAAAGCCGAAATATATCTGAGGTATTATCATATCGGCGTATCCTGCCGTCGAGCACCAAAGTTCGACGTCGGCGTAAAGCGTATTGTAATTTTTGTTGATATCTCCGCCGGGACTTATGCTGAAAATTTTGTTGCCCTGTGCCGATTTTACGAGTGAATATATTGACGACACGAGGGAGTTTACGTTAGCTCTTCGCCAGTCGGCTAAAGTGAGCGTACCGCCTGCGTTTTTGTATGCGGTGTATTCGCTTTTGTCTATATCTTCGCTGTTTGTCGGATAAAAATAATCGTCTATATGTACCCCGTCGATTTCGTAATTTAAAAGTTCTCTGATGCCGTTTAAAACAAGTTTCCGTGCTCTTTCGGACGACGGTTTTAAGTAGGCTTTTTTGTTGTTTTCGTATACGTCGCTTTTTTCGACCGACTTGAAAATCGGGTCGTTTTCGCTTACACCGTCCGTTGACGAAATTCGGTACGGGTTTATCCATGCGTGGATTTTGATTTTGTGTTCATGTGCCGAATTTATGATTATTTTCAGCGCATCGAATAAAATTTTGCCGTCTTTTTCAAAAGGCGAATACACTTTGAAGTACTCGGACGGATAAATGCTGTCGCAGTTGGCTCTGACCTGTACGAATATATCGGTCGTGCTTATTTTTTCGAGATTTTCCATCATGGCGTCGACTTTCTTTTGGTATTCGGTTTCGCCTGTACTTTTCCCTTTCGGAGCAATTTCGTAAATTGCCAGCCAAACGCCGTGAATTTCGCTTTCCTTTTGACTGTTTTGTACGGGTGAGTGTGTTACGTTCGTCGTGTCTTTCATCGAGGCGATGACGTTGTCGTTTGCCGCCACGATCGGAACTTTCGTCGTTTGCGTTTCTTCGGGTACAGATGAAGTTTGACTGTACTTTGAAACGGGAGGCTCATTTGAAGTTTCGGCTGTATTTTTACCGAGCGTACAACTCGACAAAAGCACAAAAACGAGAATTAAACAGACAGGGGACAGCAGTTTCTTCATTTTCTTCTCCTCTTGACAAGTTCGGTTTTTCATAATAATATTATATTAACCTAAGTTGTGTCTTATTTCAAGTAACAAATGAAAATGTACCGAGACAAAAGGAGGAAAATTATGGCGATAAATACTTTGATTAAAAATAAAACCGAAGATATGGGCGAATCGAATGAGATAATTTGTCCGAAGTGTTCACAGGTTACGAAAATGAAACTTTATTCTAACTACGACCTTGACAATTATATTGCGCTTTTTCTCGGAAAGAGCGACGATTTTAATTTTGCCGTCTGTCCGAAGTGCGCCGGAGTGTTCAAACTTGCCGATACTTTCGTCGCAAATTCGGGTCAAAATCTTTGCGACTACCATCTTCTGCCGATAAACAGCGAAAATGAATAAGCAGTATATTTATTTTTTCCTCGTTTATTTTGTGCTTATATCTCTTGTGACGGTTGCCGTCACACTCATTGACAAAAGCAGAGCCAAGCACGGAGGATGGAGAACACCCGAAAAAACGCTGATATTACTCGCTTTTTTCGGCGGAGCGATAAGCGAATATATAACAATGAAATTGATACACCACAAGACGCTGCACAAAAAGTTCATGATAGGACTGCCTGCGATAATAGTTTTTCACATGGTACTGATCGCAGTAGCGGTGTACTTTGTCGGAGTTAGGGCGTAGACTACAGAGGGAAAAGTCGGAGTTATAACAATAGGCGTTTCGTGCAGGCACGAAACGCCGTTCGATTTTTATGTTTAGAAAAATCTTCCCACTGTAATCAGTCTGCCAAGTACATCAATTTCGAATTTCGCATTCCGAATTTCGAATTCAAAAAGCACGTCCGGGATAAACGACCAAAAGCGTTCCGTCCCCGACTTTTATTTTACCTCTTTTTCCGACAAATTCGTTGCTTGTGCCGAGTGAAAATGTACTTGTCAAAACACCGTCTTGAAGCTCGTATTTGAGATTTTCCAAATAAACTCCATGACTTTCGTCCGAAAGAGAAAATACGGATATATAACCCGACAGTTTTTCGCTAAGCTCAAATTCGCCGTTTTTGACAGCGGTTAAAATACTGTCTTTGTCATACATTTCGCCACGACCGCCCTTTTCGGCTATGTGAGAAAGCAGTTGTATGTTTGACACGGTGTGGTCAATGCGACCGCCTGTACCGCAGTATATCCGAAAAAATCTGTATCCCAAGTCGAACCCTTTTTCGACTGCGTAATATGTATCCGTTGCGTCTTTGTCGGTGTTGAGTTTTATTATGTTTTCACCCGTCGGCGCATATCCGAGAGAGTCAAAATCGCCTATTACAATGTCAGGCTGAATGTTCGCTTCTTTCAGGTACTTAAGACCGCCGTCAGCCGCTATAATGAGATCGTCTTTGTTAGGCGAAATATCAAGTCCGTAGTTTTCACCGGCACAGATTATATAACAGATTTTTTCATTCATTTTTTATCATCTCCGCTTTGTCTTCGTGCGTTTCGGCTTTTTTGCCTATCGGTAACTGTGAAATTACTATCGCCGCCGACATAAGTACCACGCCCTCAAGTTCGTGTTCTGTCAGCTTCGTACCCTGTATTATCCAGGCGAAAATGACGGCGAAAACCGATTCCATGCTCATCAAAAGCGACGCTACGGTCGGACTTTTTGCGTCCTTTTGTCCGACTATCTGTAATGTGTATCCCACACCGCAGGATAAAATACCGGTGTAGGCTATCGAGCTCCAAGCATTCGTCACAGCCGAAAAAGAGATCTGTTCTTTCGTTATGAAAATGAAAGGTACAGATAACACCGATGCCATGGCGAACTGAATGATCGAAAGCAAAGTTCCGTCGACCGTATCGGCGTATTTGTCAATAAGCAGAATATGCAAAGCGAAAACGACGGCACAAACCATGACCCAGATGTCGCCCGTGTCTATCGAAAAATCCTCTTTTATACATAAAAGGTACAGTCCGATTGCGGCTATGGCGGCGCTTATCCAAATTTTTACGGGCGCTTTTTTTCTAAAGAAAAGAGTTCCGAATATGGGAACGAGTACTATATACAAAGCCGAAATAAATCCCGCTTTTCCGGGAGAAGTGTACTGAAGTCCGATTTGCTGAGCGGAAGTTGCGATAAAAAATACCATACCGCAGGCAAGTCCCGCTTTGAGAGTGTTTTTGCGTTTGACGTTTTCGTCTTTGTCACGAAGCGTTCCGTTTTTCTTCTGTATTATAAGGTATACGGGAACGAGCACCACAGCGCCGAGCATACAGCGTATAGCGCCGAATGAAAACGGGCCCAAATGGTTCATGCCCTCGCTTTGAGCGACGAAAGCAAGTCCCCAAATTATCGCAGTCAAAATCAGTGCGCCGTTACTTTTAAGTGATTTTTTGTTCATGTAAATTGTCCTCCGAATAACTATCCCGAAAACTATAACAAACCCGACGAAAAATGTCAACACTTTATCCGATTGCATCTTAAATAACATCTTCGGTTATTGAAAAGTTCATCATTTAATGTTATAATCAAGAAGTATTGATTAAAATACGCATTTTGCGTTTTTCGGAGGGAAAGCTAAAATGAAAAAATATTTCAAAAAACCGCTCGCTTTTTTACTGGCGTTTATGTTCGTCCTTTCGGTCTGCCCGATAGCTATGGCACAAAGCGTTGTGAAAGTTGACGGTATAACCTACATCATTAACGGCGACAGCGCCGAGGTCAACGCATACAGCGGAAACGGCGGCGAAGTCGTAATTCCGTCGAAAGTCAACGGAGTACCCGTCACTTCGATAGGAAATTACGCTTTCGCCGAGGAGTACGGCGTGACGGACGATGCGAAAAGAATAACATCGGTATCGGTTCCCTATACAGTCAAAACTATAGGCAAAGGCGCATTCATGGAATGTACGAAGCTGAAAAAGGTCGAGCTTTCAAGTTCGGTAACGACCCTCGGCGACGCTTTGTTCTGGTATTGCGAGAGCTTGGAAAAAGTCCTCGTATTCCCCGACACAAAGGCAATAGGCGAAAATGTTTTTGCCAAATGTCCGCTTTTGACCGTGTACTGTGAAAGCGGTTCTGCCGCCGAAGCGTATGCAAAGTCGAACGGCGTCAAGACCAAACCGATATATCCGTCGTCGGTAAAGATAAACAAAACGAGTGTTACTCTCTCAAAAGGCGGACAGTACGCACTCAAAGCCACGGTAACGCCGGCGGATTGCTATTATCCCGATGTGTACTGGGTATCGGAAAATTCGAACTCGGTTTCGGTCAGTCAGACGGGCGTTGTGAAAGCCGAAAAATTCGGAACGGCGAAAGTTAATTGCTATGCACTTTACGGTTATGCACAGGCGAGTGTAAAAGTGACGGTGGAGGTTCCGAAAACGACGGGACTTTCATGCGAGGACAGAACGCTTACCGGATATACTGTTAAATGGTCGAAAGTCAAAAACGCCGACGGCTACTGTCTTCAGAAATATGTCGGCAACCAATGGAAAACGGTCAAGACTTTATCTAAGACGAAATATACTTTCAAAGACTTGAAAGAAGGTTCGTCCTGTCAGTACAGAGTTCGTGCGTATATAAACGAAAACGGCAAAAAAGTCTGGGGCAAGTGGTCGGAAATACTTACGGCGTCGACAAAGGCGGTCGGAAAAGTCACGGGACTTAAAGTTTCGACTTATTCTTCGAGTTCTCTCAAACTCAAGTGGAACAAAGCGCAGGACGCCGACGGCTACGAAATATACAGGCTGAATGTTAAAACTAACAAGTACGAAAAAATCAAAACGACAACGAAAACAACATATACAGACGAAAACCTTTCATATGCGACACAGTACAAGTACAAAGTCAAAGCGTATATGAAAGTCAATTCGAAGAAACACTACGGAAAGTACTCCTCGGTTTTGACGGCGACAACGGCTCCGGCGAAAGTCAAGGGCGTAAAGGCAAGCGAAGCGACAAAAACCACCCTCACTGTCAAGTGGACAAAAGCGAAAAACGCTTCGGGATACGAAATCTACGTCACGGGCACGAACTTTAAAAAGACCGTCACGACAACGAAAACGACATATAAACTGACGGGACTTACGAAAAACACAAAGTACTCGGTCAAAGTCAGAGCGTATATCACCCTGTCAAACAAGAAGTACTACGGCGCATATTCGACGGCCGTCTCTCTTTCGACTAACTATATGCCCACTTCCGTAGCGGACATTGTCGCAGAGTACAACGACGCACTTTTGAAAACGGCGAAATCACCCGAATTTTACGCTACGAAAAATGCCACCGTTACAGCCGACATAACCGAAAATAACATTACCGACAGGTATTCTCTTAACACCGCCAAAGCTCTTGTCAGCGATTATACCGGTTCATCTGTCGCCGCCGTCGACTTCTATAACGGAAAAGACAAACTCAGCGCAATAACGGCGCCTGTATTCTTCAGCGGAAATCAGACCCTTAAAACGCTTTCGGCATCGGCAGTCAAAAAAGCCACGTTCAAAAAAGACGGTTCGGGTTATGCGGTAACGCTCGAACTTAAACCCGAAACTGTCGACGGAGAAAATCTCCCCAAGAACAGTTCCGCACTTGCACCGATGATAGACTGGAAAACCGTTACAAAAGAAATTTCTTCCGACGCTACGGTGAAATCCGTCTCGACGCAATACACCGCAACCACGGTCAAGGCGAAGATAAATCAGTTCGGAAAGCTCGACCTGATGACCGTTACGGCACCGTTCACGGCGAGAATAAAAGGCAGTATAAACGGGAAAAATTGTGATGTGACCGTACAGGGCAAAAAGTTGTTCGACTTCGTTATCACTTGGTGGTAAACGGTCACGAAAGGAAAGAAAATATGAACCGCTTAGTTAAAATATGCGCAGTGTGCGTGGCGGTCGTGTGGCTGTTTTGTATGGGTATGATGATAGGTTCGTTCGCCGTTCGCCAAAAGGCGAAAAACGAGCTGACCTCTCAGTCTTCCCAACAGCAAGAGAGCAGTTCGGCGCAGTCACAGACTACCGATACTTCGAAAATAGTCATAGACATGGTCACAAATCAAACTACACTGCCGGCGAAAAAAGACGACCCTCTCGGACTTAATACGACCGCTAACGGTAACATGTCCACTTTTGCGACAAATTCGGGGGTCGACGAAATAACTCCGCAGTCAGATCTTCCGTCGGGAAACGAAGAAATAGTCAAGGCTTTGGTAAATGCGATCAACGCAACGAAAGCGACACAGAACTTTTCGCTTAAAAAGACCGAAAACACTTCCGTTACAATAGACAGTGTCACGGGCGGAATAGAAAGCATAGTCAATTCTATAGTTGAAAAACAGCTTAACAAGCCCGACACCGAATGTACTTTCTCAAACGGCGTCGATTCAAAGGGTACGGGAAAAACGCCCAACTCGGTCATAGCACCGATAAACAAAATGGCATCGCTGAGTTCAGATGCGATACAAAGTGCGAATGTTACAGCGGGAATGAACGGTGCTTACACGGTCGAAGTTACTTTAAAATCGGAGACGCAGACGCTGACTCAAAGCGCAAAAAATCATTCCGGTGTGTTTGAAACATTCGATTTCGGTTCCCTCGATCTTCCGAGCAGTGTCAGTATGAGCGAACTTTATGTAACTTATGCCGACGCAAAAATCAAAGCACAGATAAACAAAAACGGCAGGTTAGACAGCATAACCTACACACTGCCGATGACGGACGGGGGAGGAGACGGAAAAATGATAGTTCCCGTCAACGTCAAAATGCACGGAAGGTATGAGTGCACAGTCACCTGTACCTATTAAATTGAGGCTCTATGTCAATAGTTGGGGTAAAGAGTTAAAACGAAAATTTTATGTAACATA
>CAZBXS010000015.1:0-15873 GCA_964495955.1 uncultured Faecalibacterium sp. | reverse complement strand
TGAGTAACGACCACGAAGCGACCGGCAACGGTGATTCCGCACACACGGGACTTGATCTTTTAATTTTTCACTTTATCAATAGTGAACTACGCCACAGTCGCATACCGGGTAGATCTTTAACAACTTCCATACGAAAAGCTGTATTTTGTAGAACAGAGCCTTAAATCCCGATGTTGCGTGACAGTAGCATTTGCACTCTTTCGCTACTTCAATCGTTGCTCCGCACTTGTCGCACTTGTTGTCTTTGTTAGCGTCGGTGTGCTTGGGGGTGATAACTTTCTGCGTCATTTGCTTGCCGTCTTTGTCAAGGCAACCTTCTCTTTGGCAGGTCTTGATTACAACGCCGTCGCATTCGCACTCTTTCCATTCGGAAACTACAACGCCCTCGTCCCAGTCGTGACCGAGAGGTACTTGGTATCTGTTTTCGCTGGTCAAACCGCAGTTTTCACAGTAGGTCTTTGTTCTGCCTTCCAATGTACAGGTGGCTGTTGTCGTTGTAACGAAGCTGTGACCGAGAGGTTTGATTTGTCCTATCTCGATATGACCACATACCGTACATCTTCTGCTTTGCGTCGAGCCTACCGTACATGACGGCTCTACATAGTTTTTGAGTTCTTCTTCACTGAGCTGTTCGCCCTTAATTCCCTTGTACCATTCGGTGAAAGTATGACCTGTTGCGTCAACATAGTCTGTTACGTAGAAGTCATCACGGGGAATACCTGCTTCTTTACAGTTCTTACATGAATATGTGGTATAGCCTTTTTCGGTACAGGTGGGATCTGTTACAACACCGGCATATACATGATTGGGAACTTCTATCTCTTTAAACTTGCAATGTACACTGTCGGCAAACTGATTGACTGCCGAGTACTTGACGCCGTTAATAACGACGTGCTTGTCGATTTCCGGAGAAGCGGAAATCTTGCAGTGCGGATTCATGATAATAAGTGTCGGTGTATATGTACAAAGGCGGTTATGGTTAGTGTAAGCACCATTGAACGCCGTAGCAATAGTTTCGACGGTTTCGGGAATGTACACGTACTCAAGAGCATAACAGTTGGTAAACGTACCTGTGCATATCTCTGTGATGCCGTTGGGAATATATACATAAACAAGGCTTGTACAAAGGGTGAATGCGTTGTCACCGATGTACTTGAGGGTGTTCGGAAATCTCAAAGCGGGTACGTCGGCATAAGAGCCGTCATCGCCCTCAACTTCGGATTTAATATATGCGTTACCGACGAATTTCGTACAGCCGTAGAAAGCCGAGTCGCCGACATATTCGAGTTTTGAAGGCATATGTACAGATTGCAGACTTTCACAACCGTAGAAAGCGTAGCTGTCGATTTTCGTAATGCTGTCGGGGAGAGTTACCGTAAGAAGCGAGTAGTTGTTACAGAACGCTCTGACGCCGATCGTCTCGACGGTTTCGGGGAGAACGACATGCTTTAAAATCTGTTTATTGCCGTCTGTATCCTCGTCCATAAGGAAAGCCTCGGTTCCGATAATTCTAACGGCGTAGGGCGAATCGACCGGTTCGTCGAGTTTCGCACTGACAGTTACGTCCGAATCCGTTCCGATGTACTTGGCAATTTCGATAATATAACTGTAAACGGTCGTATCCTTGTCCACTTCGTTTTTAAGGACATATTTGTAATATTGGAAATTTCCGTCTTTGGTTGTCAAAAGGTCGCCTTTATCTACGGTTACGGTCTGGTTACCGCCCGTTTCGGACTCACCGCTTTCGACATCGTCCGCAAAAGAAACGGACGAAAATGCGAATAACATCGCAAAAACAAGCAAAAGTGCAAGTGCTTTTCTAAAAGTGCTTTTCATGATTATCCTCCTTCGATTATGACTTGCTTTACTCCGTATACAATAATAACACGGATATGCGAAGTTTTCAATAGTTTGAATGAAATCAAAGATAAAATTTATTTTTTCTTCTATTATGCAAAAGGTTAAATTCGGAATGCGAAATGCAAAATTCAAAATTTTTTGATTGTTGGTTTGTAGGACTTCGGGCAGTTGATTCTGTGACTAAACCTCTCAGGGGAGCCGGCAAGGCGTAGCCTTGACTGAGGGGTTGGTTTTAATTCGAAATTCGGAATACGAAATTCGAAATGGTTTTGATTTTTAGTTTGTGCGTTTGGGGTAGTCGGTTCTGCGTCCGTTTTACCTCTCTGTCACGCTTTGCGTGACAGAGAGGTAACGCCACGACAAAGGGGTTCGGTTCGCTACGCTCACAGGTAAGAAGTAATAGGGAAGAAGTGACCGAAATTCCGCACTTTAAGCCTCCCTTGTGCAAAGGGAGGTGGCGACGAAGTCGTCGGAGGGATTGACGGAAACAAAACCAACTACCCAAATGAGCACAAACCAACAAATACAATAATTTCGCATTCCGAATTCCGAATTTCGAATTTTCATAAGTTCCGCATTTCGCATTACAAGCGAAGCGAGCTTCCTGCTACCACAAAGTCGGTGCGAAGCATTCACCTCTCACGCCCTTTGGGCGCCGAGGTGCCTACTTCGCACCGAGCCCGCCCACCCACCCGGTGCCTACGGCACCGAGCAAACATAAAAGGCTGTGTTTTGCTGAATTTTGGACTGTTTGCTTATATCTTAATTCGTTATGCAACCGAATTAAAAAACATCAACCGAAAATCGCCGTCCGCTTTGGCGGACGGCAAAATCGAGGGATAAGTTTTTGTTTTTATCTCGGCTGAACCGTACCGCCGAGACCTGCAAAAAAGTCGGATATTATCTGAATTATTCCCGCTGCTTTAAATTCTTTGCAATACTCCAAAATTTTCTTTGACAAGTTTAATAATGCTTCCATGATATTACCTCCGTTTTTGTTGTCAGTTCTTACTGCGCCTATATATTAACATATCGTGAACTGTATATCAACAAAATATTAAGTCAGAATTAGATAATTGCGTGAACTCATTGTAAATATTTTTTGCCGAAAATGACATAATTTGAAAAACTGCCGTTTGTACTGCTCTTTGCGTGTTTTGAACGTGTTTTACGGCTTTCAAGTGTGTGTCATAGCGTTTTGAGTTTGTACATTTTCTCCTCTATACATGTGTACCTTACTGCGCTGTGTGTTGATTGACTTTGTTTTTTGCTTGTGGTAGAATTATTTTATCGTATACCTTAATATATATCAATCGGCGGTAGTACGAAAATAAAATAAAACAAGAGATAAAATAGAAAAGAAAAGTAAATTAAAGCATCGAAGTTAAATAAAGGAGAAAAATATGGATATATCTAATTTTGACCGCACTACGATCGACACCCTTTCATATTGTGTTGCGTATAGCAAAATCACAGTCAACGCTAACCTTTCCACCGACGGCAGAAACTCGTGGGTACGAAAGCGTGTGATGAAATTTTTAAACTCTTCGAAAGATTTAGACCCACATGTCAAAGCCGAACTCAAAAAGTGTGACAACGACGAATTTTTCGATACGATCCTCGCATGTAATCAGCTGGTGCATCAAGAGTACGAAGACCGAAAAGCCGCCTTTTCCGCACAGCACCCCGAATTTTCGGATCTGACAAACGAGGCACTTTTCGAAGCTACGGAAAGCGCCTACGATATATCCGTCGTCGAAAAAGGCGACAATATACGCCTTTTTTTGTGGATAATGGACAATCATGTACAGCTGACGCTGAAAAACGCCCGCATTGTCTACGGAGAGGACGGTTTTCGATCGGAAAAAATATCGAATTTGAGCAATATAGAAAAGTCCGATGACGGCTACACTTTAATATTCAATACATTGTACTTGGAAAACGCCGATTACGAACTTGATGAAATACCCCACCACGACTGCGGAGTATTTTGTACCGACATCACATCCGAAATGGTGACGGTACAAATAGATCCCGTCGATTATCCGACCCCTTGGCAGTATCTCGCCGACGCCTGCTCAAGACTTATACGGCGAAGCAAAAAAGTCGAACTTACGGCTGATGAAAAGGCTATTTTGCCCATGGCGGAAGAAATTGCGTCTCTTTTTTCGGACAGTGAATTACGCACGTTGAATTCGTTTCCGATACTTAAAGATACCGCCTGTTCTTTGGGGTACTTCAAAGTATGCAAAACAATAGAAAAAATCGAAAACGCCGATTTTACAGCTCGAAGAAAACTGACGAATTCACTGTATGCGATGCTTTTAAGAAGCGAATGCGAACCGTTTTGGAGAGCGTTTTATGAACCTATCGGAGCTGTATTTAAAACATATCCGACGTTTAACGACTTGACGCAACCGCTAAAAAGTACAAAAGTCGAAGAAGTCAAAGCCCAAATCGAAGAAATGATGCACGAAAAAGGTTATTTAGGAAAATATCCGGACTTTTCACGAAAAGCCTACATTTCCGGCGTACACATAATCGGCGATATTCTCACCGGCGGTGTGTCAATCGGCAAAGACCTTGCGGAATTTTACATTCACTTTGGCGATTTTTTCGCACATTCGTATGAAGCAGATGACGAAGAATTAAACATCACATTCGATTGCGGTACAAGAATAGTCAAAAAAGACCGCCACAAGAAGAAAGACGGCGAGAGAGAAACGGACGAATGTACAGGCGACATTTTATCGTGTTTTTTCATTTCCGAAAGAACCTGTCACAACGACGAATTTTCGCTCACACTTGACGGTCACGACTGGGAAGAAGATCTGTCGAAACTCAGACGTACAATCGACATAGCGGTAAAAAAAGCGGAGCTCAAGAGATTGACAAAAGATGAAAAAGTTTCGATAGGAGAAGAAAATACATTTTTCGGATCATTCGCCGCTTTGTCCGTAATGGGAATTTTCTTTGTGCCGATCCTTGTGCTCATAATGATAGCGGTTGCTTTCATAATACTTGTGCCGTTTGTGGGATTTGATTTTACAAGAGAAATTTTCGCAGACGTGCCGTTCTGGACGCTGCTTTTGATAAGCTATTCGGCGTACGAAGTAATGATGCTCATATTCATGGCGTTGCGGGGGTGAGGTAGACCGGCTCCAAGCAGAAACCGAATCTCATCTTACCTATAGGCGAGATGTCGGGCACAAAAGCTCTACCCAAAGACGCACAAACTAAAGACAAAAAAATACCGTATTTACCACCAACAAACCGCAAAAGCGTTTCGGCTTCGCCGAAACGCTTTTATAATAGAATGCAGGTGTCCCGCCTACAATTATTCAACATTTATCACTCATTACTCATTATGAGTATAGCGAGCCTACCGAGGAGTTAATGCCGGCTTTGAGCAGAAATCAAAAGTCGGCACTCTAAGCCTCCACTATGCAAGGGGAGGTATCAAAACAAAGTCTCGACGGGCAAAAAACTCAGCTCGGCTTGAGTGTCTGGAAAACATGAGGGGTTGAACAACAAAACATAAAGAACATGTGCCGAGCTGAGTTCAGGTGATATCGTTTTTATGATGCACAGTACAGACTGAGCAGTTGCACAAACGGATTATATACAGGTGTGTCGTCGCCGATGCTGTAATTGGTACTAAACAGCGTGTTCGGCTCTTTTTCCATTTTTGCGAAAAGGTAGGCTGTATTTTTTGCGTCAATTAAAGCGTCGTGCTCGCCTGTGTCGCCGTCTATTCCGGCGATGTAAAGAGCTTCGCAAAGTTTAAAGCATTTGTCGGGACTTCCGGCTCTGTCTGAAAACATCTTCTGACAGTCAAGCCAGCTGTCGAAAAGGCAGTCGATTTCGTGTATATGTATATTTTTCTCTTTCGTCTCGCCCATTATCTGTTGCCTGTCGGTCATGCTCCATGAGACCATAACGGCGTCATCGGGTAGCCAACATGCGAACAGTTCGAGGGCGTCTTTAGCTTCGGGTGCGCCTTTGAGCGTAGAGTTTGTTATACCTGTGAGATTTTTTATGTACGCATCGACGCTGCCAAACTGCGGGTGTACATATGTTGAAAACGTGTCACAGATTTCGTAGTTTTCATCAAGAAGTACCGCACCTATCTGTATCAGCTCACGTCCCATGTGAAATTCGAGCTTTTTAAGTCTGTTTGATGCACACATTTCAAGATCGACGACAACATAATGGCTCATATAAATCCTCTTTCTTCGGCGTTTGGGTTACGACCTCAATGCCGAGTTTTTGAAATATTTCGCTTTCGCTTTCGTACTTTTTCAAAAGGCGAAGCGCCGTTATTCTCTCCTTGGCGGTCATAACCTGTACCCCCGATTTCTTTTGTGTAAATATATTATCACAAAATGTTACGCTTTGAAATGACGGAATATGTAAAATAACGGTGCCTATTTTGATTAAAAGTGCAAATTACCTTTTTGAGACTGTTTTTTGAAAGTACTTTTCGAAGGGTGCCTTTAGCTTAATTTCATTATATAAAAAAGAAAGTCCGAAAAAACGGACTGTGTGTTTTCGAAAATCAGACGTATATTCCCTCAATTAACAAAATTCACCTTGACTTTTTCTCGTAATAAAGTTAGACTATAAGGTGACACATTATGTATAGTATACGGAGATGATATTTATGAAAACACTTATGATAGGCATGGGCTGTATCGGCGGAACCGTCGCAACCGTTGCAAGAAGTAACGGCTACGATATCGAAGTTGTCGCCCACGGAGAAGAAAACGCCCGTCTTATCGAAGAAAAAGGCTTTGCCATAACAGGTGTAAAAGGTGACAGAATAGCGAAGTTCAAGACGTACCCCGATGTTGACAGCGTCGAGGGTAAATACGACATCGTTATGATCGCTACCAAGTACCAGCAAATGCCCGAAATAGCCGAAAAATCGCTCAGACTTTTAAACGACGACTCTATAGTTGTCAGTTTGCAAAACGGATTGTGCGTCGAAACACTGGCAGGTATCGTCGGCGAAAACAGAGCCGTCGGCTGTATGATAGGCTTCGGTGCGACAATGGAAAAGAAAAATTTCGTCAATGTCACAACAAGCGGTGAATTTTATATCGGTATGCTCGGCAAAAATAAAAACGCAAAACTCGACTACCTCAAGGAGATGTTTAGTTGCGTCTACCCGACGAAAATCGCCGAGGACATCAACGCTCGCCTGTACTCAAAACTGATAATCAATTCATGTATCAACGCATTGGCAGGTATCTCAGGCAAGACTTTGGGCGAAATTCTCAAGGACAAAACCGCAAGAGCGACATTCCTGAAAATAGCCAGAGAAGCGATGAACGTAGCCGAAAAAATGGGAATGAACGTACCCAAATACGGCGCTGTACTCGACTACAGACTTCTCATGCTCAGTGAGTCGAAAGTTTGGAATTCGATATGCTCGGCTGCCGTTATCGTGGTCGGAAAGATGAACAAAAACGTCAAACCGTCGACTTTGCAGGCACTTGAAACAGGCAGAAAAACCGAGATCGACATAATGAACGGCTACATATCGTCACTTGGAAAGAAGTACGGCGTTGCGACACCGGTAAACGACAAACTCACCGAAATGATAAAGCAAATCGAAGCGGGCGAGAGAAAATACGGTATGCACAACGTGCGTGAATTCGACTGATATGAAAGAAAAAAAGGTTGCACTCGTGACGGGTGCTTCAAGAGGTATCGGCAGGGCGTGTGCGCTGAGACTTTCCGAAAAGGGATATTCTATTGCCGCTGTCTATCTTAAAAGCGACGAAAACGCTTTGCGTCTGAAAAAGGAAATCGAAGATGGTGGCGGAGAGTGCGAAATTTTCAAATGCGATGTCTCCGACACGTACAGGGTAAAAGAAACCGTCCGATCGGTCTCGGAGCGTTTCGAAAAAATTGATGTACTGATAAACAACGCCGGTATCGCACAGCAAAAATTTTTCGACGAGATAACAGACGAAGAATACGACAGAATGTTCGCCGTCAACACAAAAGGCTGTTTCAATTTTTCAAGAGAAGTCAGCAAGTTGATGCTCAAAAACCACTTCGGACGGATAATCAACATATCGTCTATGTGGGGAACGGTCGGTGCAAGCATGGAAGTTCACTACTCGGCGTCTAAAGCGGCGGTTATCGGAATGACGAAAGCGCTGGCGAGGGAACTCGGGCCGAGCAATATAACAGTCAACTGTATTGCACCGGGAGTAATAGACACCGACATGAACGCCTGTCACAGCGAAGAAACGATGAAAGAGCTGATAGAAAACACGCCCGTCATGAGATTGGGTACACCCGACGATGTGGCGTATTTGGCGGTTTTTCTTTCAAGTGAAGAAGCCGGATTTATCACCGCACAGGTAATCGGTGTAGACGGCGGAATAGTATAATATTTATATAGTTTAAGGAGGAAACATAAATGCCTGCATTTGCAACGCACTATATTTTCGCAAGAAGTCTCAAAGACAGAATACAAGAATACGATAAGAGTATAGATTTATCCGAAACCGCTTTGTATTACGGAACGCAAGGCCCCGACTTTCTGTTTTCACACAGAGTATGGCGTATCGCATGGGGCGGTAAAACGCTGATGAATCTCGGCTCGGAACTTCACCACTGCGATGTAGTTAAACTGTTTGCGACAATGAAAGAGTACCTCGAAAACGAGAGCATGGACAAAGATATCGCAAAATCCTACATTTACGGTTTCATCTGCCACTACGCACTTGACAGAAACGCCCACCCGATGATTTATGCGGTACAAAAAGAGTTTACCAAAGCTATGGGGTACGAAAAAGCGATACCGTTGTCTGTACACAACATCATCGAGTTTAATATAGACGTCTATCTTCTCAGAAGCGAACTCGGCTACACCGACGGCAGAGCGTTCAATTCCGGAAAGACGGTACCCCACGATGAGAGAGTACTTAAAGAAATATCAAAACTCATGGCGTATGTAGTACCCCGTGTAGTCGGCAACGACGCTGGCGCCGAAGATTACGAGACTGCGTTTCGTGATTTAGGATTTACTCATTCGCTTTTGACGGATAAAACGGGCGTCAAGAGAACGGTACTTAATGTTGTGCAACAGCCGATAAAACCGTTTATAGGCCCGTTACTTATCAGCATGATACGCCAAAAGCAACCCGACAGCGATTGGGATTATATGAACCTGACCCACAAAGAGTGGACGATGCCCTATGACGAAAGAAAAAAGAGCACAAAATCTTTTATGGATCTCTACAGAGAGGGCAGAGAGGACGCAATGAACATCATCGACGCATTCAACAGCGAAAACGCTGCGGAAAAGATAGAAGAAATCACGGGCAACATGTCGTTTGATACAGGCTTGCGTTTTGACATAAAAGAGCCGATAAAGTACGAGGACTGATATGCATTACGGCGAGATAAAAAACTGCGATATAGCTAACGGCGTCGGGGTACGTGTAAGTCTGTTCGTTTCGGGTTGTACCAACAGGTGTAAAAACTGTTTCCAGCCTCAAACATGGGATTTTAACTACGGCAAAGAATTTACGCCCGATGTACAGGACAGTATACTCGAAATGCTGTCAAAAAGTTATATCGCCGGACTTACGGTACTCGGCGGTGAGCCGTTCGAACCGCAAAATCAAAGGGCACTTCTGACGTTTTTGGAGAAAGTGAAAGAGAGATACCCCGAAAAAAACATCTGGGCGTACACGGGTTTCACTTTCGAAGAACTTCTGACAGGCGGATCGCACCCGAATTGCGAAGTGACACGTGAGGTGTTGTCCTTAGTCGACATACTCGTTGACGGACGCTTTGTCGAAGAAGAAAAAGACATAACGCTGAAATTCAGAGGTTCACGCAACCAAAGAATATTGGACGTAAAAAGGTCGCTTGAAGAAAACAAGGCGGTACTTGCAAACATCTGACGGAAAATTTAATCACTGAAAACAAAAGCGGAGCGTGAAATGCTTCGCTTTTTGTTATGTACCGTAACCGCACGCCGAAGGCGTGCGGGCGACGCACGACGCACCTCGAAGGCGTGAGCGAAGCGAACTGTCTGAGACGGTGCACGAGGGCGTCGCCGGATGTAGAAATCAGCTGTCAGATTTCAAGTCGGCGTTCCCTGTAGGGAGTGGTTTGAATTCGAAATGCGGAATTCGAAATGCGAAATGATTGTACTTGTTGATTTGCGGTTCTTTGGATAGTTTCTTCTGCGACTGAACCCCTCAGGCGAGATTATCGTCTCGCCAGCTCCCCTAAAGGAGAGCCGAGACCGAATTTGAGCAGAAATTAAGTGCGACCGCAGAAACTAAATGTCAGCAACGGTGTTTCGTGCGAAGCACGAAACACCCCAAAGCCTCCCTCATGTCAGAGGGAGGTGTCACGACGCAAGTCGTGACGGAGGGAGAAGAAGTCGGCGAAGATGAAACTAATTTACATTCGCAGAAATTTAAAGTCAGCACCTTAAGGCTCCCTTGTGCAAAGGGAGCTGTCACGGCGAAAGGCGTGACTGAGGGACTGACGGACATAGAACCTACTACTCTACCACGCACAAACTAACAATCAAAATAATTTCGCATTTCGCATTTCGAATTCAAGCCGAACCCCTCAGTCTGCCTACGGCAGACAGCTCCCCTAAAGGAGAGCCGAGACCGAGTTTTAGCAGAAATCGAATACAAACGCACAAACCGAAATACTGTTAAAATCGGGTGCGGGTGTTTCGCAGAAACCTAAAATCCTGTAACGGTGTTTCGTGCGAAGCACGAAACACCCAAAATCCTCCCTCATGTTTGAGGGAGGTGGCACGACGCAAGTCGTGACGGAGGGAGAAGAAGTCGGCTAAGATGAGACTAATTTATATTCGCAGAGATTAACAAGTCAGCACAGCGAGCGAAGCGAGCACTCGTCGCTCCTTTAGGGGAGATGTCGAGGCAACGCCTCGACAGAGGGGTACGGCTCGCTACGCTCACAGCTAAGAAGTAAAAAGTAATAGGTAAGAAGTTAAGGCGTTTCGGCAAAGCCGAAACGCCTTTATAATTTAGTTTAGCAAAAACCGACCGCTGTCCGCAGACTGACAAGTACTTTCATTCCGAATTCCGCATTTCGAATTTCGAATTGAGCGAAGCTCATTGTTTCGAACTTCGAATTTAACAAAACCCTTAAATAATTTTTCCAAACATAGTGATTTTTGTTAATCAATGTGCTATAATACATTGGATAAGGTCGTATACTGTTCATTTTTACCCTTAAAAATGAAAAATCGGCGACCTTTAGACTAAAGAGGTGATAAAATGGGACTTTTTAAAAAGATTTTCGGCGACTACTCGACCAAAGAAGTCAAGCGTGTCAGACCGATAGCGGACAAGGTTCTCGCTCTTGAGGACGAGTATAAAGCTCTCTCGGACGACGAACTTAGAAATAAAACCGACGAATTCAAAAAAAGACTTGCCGACGGCGAAACACTCGACGATATACTCCCCGAAGCGTTCGCAACATGTAGGGAAGCGTCGGCACGTGTACTTCAAATGCGTCACTTCCCCGTACAGATAATCGGCGGTATAATTCTCCACCAAGGCAGAATAGCCGAAATGAAAACAGGTGAAGGTAAAACTTTGGTTGCGACTTTGCCTGCGTACTTGAATGCGCTCAGCGGTAAGGGTGTTCACATCGTTACGGTCAACGACTACCTTGCCCGAAGAGACAGTGAGTGGATGGGCAAAGTCTACCGTTTCCTCGGACTTACAGTCGGACTTGTCGTAAACGGCATGGAAAACGAGGACAGACGCAAAGCGTACGCTGCGGACATAACATACGGTACTAACAATGAAATGGGATTTGACTATCTTCGTGACAACATGGTTCAGTACCTTGAAGAAAAGGTACAAAGAGGTCACAACTTCGCTATCGTCGACGAGGTCGACTCAATTTTGATAGATGAAGCGAGAACTCCGCTTATTATCTCAGGTATGGGCGGTGAATCGTCTGTTTTGTACAAGCAGGCTGACGACTTAGCCAAACGACTTAAAATGGCGAAAGTCACCGAGATAAACTCAAAAGAAAACGTCGAAGATCAGAACATCGACGCCGATTACGTTGTCGACGAAAAGGCGAGAACCGCCACGCTGACAAAAAGCGGTATAGAAAAAGTCGAAAAGTACTTCGGCATAAACGACCTCTCCGACCCCGAAAACCTGACGCTTTCGCATCATATTAACATTGCGATAAAAGCAAGAGGTGTCATGAGACGTGATATTGACTATGTCGTAAAGGACGGTCAGGTGCTTATCGTCGACGAGTTCACGGGCCGTATAATGATAGGCAGACGTTATAACGAAGGTTTGCACCAAGCTATCGAAGCGAAAGAAAACGTCAAAGTCGCAAGAGAAAACAAGACCCTTGCAACGATTACATTTCAGAACTATTTCCGCCTGTACACAAAACTTTCCGGTATGACCGGTACTGCGCTCACCGAGGCGGACGAGTTCCAACAGATATATTCACTTGACGCTATCGAGATACCGACCAACAAACCGCTTATCAGAAATGATGACGACGATGTCATTTATATGACCGAGGAGTACAAGTTTAATGCCGTCATCGACCAAATAATCGCTTGCCATGAAAAAGGTCAACCTGTACTTGTCGGTACGGTGTCGATCGAAAAGAGCGAAAAACTCAGCCATGCGCTGAAAAAGCGTGGCATAAAGCACAACGTACTCAATGCGAAATTCCACGACCGTGAAGCCGAAATCGTCGCACAGGCAGGTAAACTCGGTGCGGTAACTATCGCAACGAACATGGCAGGACGTGGTACGGACATCATGCTCGGCGGTAATGCCGAATACTTGGCAAAAAGCGAAATGAGAAGGCTTGAATATCCCGAAGAACTCATAGCAGAGGCGACGGGATTTGCCGATACCGAGGACGAGAGCATTCTCGAAGCCAGAGAAACTTTCCGTACTCTCGAAAAGAAATATAAAGATGAGATAAAAGACGAAGCGGACGCTGTCAGAAAAGCTGGCGGACTGTTTATTATCGGTACGGAGAGACACGAATCCCGACGTATAGATAACCAGCTTCGAGGACGTTCCGGTAGACAGGGCGACCCCGGCGAAAGCAGATTTTATCTTTCAATGGAAGACGACCTTATCAGACTTTTCGGCGGCGACAGAATGATGAGCATAATGAACACCATGCCCATCGACAACGATATGCCGCTTCAGATAGGACTTCTCACTAAGGGCGTCGAAAACGCACAAAAGAAGATGGAAGGCAACAACTTCGCTACCAGACTTCACGTTCTCAGCTATGACGACGTTATGAACCATCAGCGTGAAATAATCTACGGTCAAAGAGACAAGGTACTTCACGGTGAAGATATGAAGCCCGTTATTTCGAAGATGATAGACGATTCGATAAACGACAGTCTCGATATCTTCTGCTCGGAAAGTCTCGACAGTGACGACTGGAACTTTGCCGGACTTAAGAGTACCTACGCTTATCTGATAAAAGAGGACGATAATATAGAAGACATGAGCCGTGGCGAGATAGAAGAACTTCTCACCGAAAGAGCACATGGACTTCATGAGCAAAAAGAACAGCTCTACGGTGCCGAAACCATGCGTGAAATCGAAAGATCAATACTTCTTCGCTGCGTTGACATCAACTGGATGGATCACATCGACGCAATGGACGAGTTCAAACGCAGTGTAGGTCTCAGAGCTTACGGTCAGCAAGACCCCGTCATCGTATTCAGACAGGAAAGCTACGACATGTTCGACCAAATGACAGCGAACATCAGAGACAGTGCCGTCAGAGGAATTCTCAATGTTAAAATTCGTACAGAAGAAGATGTCAAGCGTGAGCAAGTTGCCAAGATAACGGGAACTTCAGGCGCAGGAGACGGAAGCGAAAAGGGCAAAACCGTTCGCAACAGCGGTAAAAAAGTAGGCCCCAACGACCCCTGCCCCTGCGGCAGCGGGAAGAAGTACAAAAAGTGTTGCGGAAGTCCGGCGAATAGGAATTAAGCGGTTCGCTTTGCTCACAATGAATGATGAACAATGAATAATGAATAATTGTGGGCGGGACACCCGCACCCGAATTTAATCCCTCAGTTTGCTTACGGCTGACAGAGGAGTGCGGACAAAGCATAAACTTACACCCAAAGAACCGCAAATTAACAAGTACAACCATTCCGAATTCCGCATTTCGAATTTCGAATTCAAATCAACCCCTCAGTCAAGGCTTCGCCTTGCCAGCTCCCCTAAAGGTGAGCCGAGAACGACCGACAGCAGAAATTTAACTGCAGTCGCAGAAACCAAGGGTTAAACAGGTGTTTCGTGCGAAGCACGAAACACCCCTAAGCCTCCCTTGTGCAAAGGGAGGTGGCGTGGCGTTAGCCACGTCGGAGGGATTGACGGAAACAAAACCAACTACCCAAAGAACCGCAAATCAACAAGCACAACCATTCCGAATTCCGCATTTCGAACTTCGAATTCAAGAAAGTAAGTATCAGGACATTTGCCCTGTACAATAAAATCCAAAAATAAAACACGGAGGAAAACAAAATGACAAGACTTTTACCTCTCATCGCCTACAAGGTGATGACAGCAATGCTCTCGCTTATGGCTGCCCTCGGCATGATATCAACGCCGTCCGTTGATGCTCCGATAGCTCCCATTGATTCCGAGAGTGTCCAACTCACATTCGCCGCATGGGGTGACTCTCAGGTATCAAACTACCTGTACGAAAGAGAAGCTAACTTCTCCGCCGCTTGCGAAGACATCAAAAACGCAGGCGTCAAGCTCGACGCACTCGTAATTGCCGGTGACATCGCCGAAAACGGACTTGAAAGCGAATACCGTTTCGTAAGCGAAAAACTCGCCGCCGTCAACGACAAAGTCGGACAGTACATCATCTCCTACGGTAACCACGACATCAGAATGAGAGCTTTCTGCCTTCAGTCACAGAGAATTGCCGAGTTCCACAACGAGCTTTGCGACGCCAAAGTCGAAAAGAACCGCCTGTACTACACGACCGAAGTCAACGGCTACAAATTCATCGTCATGAACAGCGACAGAACAGAGTTTGAAGAAGGCTGGTACAGCGACGAACAGCTGGCATGGCTTGACAGTGAAATAGCTTCGACAGCCGACAGCGGAAAACCCGTATTCGTAATCAACCATCAGCCTCTTAAAAAGACACACGGTCTTCCGGGTACTTGGGGCTCACCTGCCATTTTTGACGCCGGTTCTATAGGCGATCAGTCGAACGATGTTAAAGCTATCTTCGAAAAGTACGATAATGTTATCTACATCACAGGTCACCTTCACACAGGTTTCGGTGAGTACACCTACGAAGACTACGGCTCATTTAAGTCAATTAACCTTCCGACGATCGCTTGCAACAACGACAACGGTTGCGAAGAGGACGCACAGGGTTATATCTTCGAAGTATATGAGGACAGAATCGTAGCCAGAGCGAGAATTTTCGCAACAGGCACATACATGCCCGAATATGACATTACAATCAATTTGAAATAATATAAAATCTTTACATTTTCGTTTTTACATGGTACAATAATCAGTGGTGTATTATTTTTATTTACCATATACTTTCTAAGGAGGCTATTTTCCAATGGCAAGAAAATTTAAAACCATGGACGGTAACAATGCCGCAGCTCATGTGTCCTATGCGTTCACTGAAGTTGCCGGTATCTATCCCATCACACCGTCAAGCCCCATGGCAGACTATGTTGATCAGTGGTCTGCTCAGGGATTAAAGAACATTTTCGGAACAAGAGTAAATGTTGTCGAAATGCAGTCCGAAGCCGGTGCTTCCGGTACAGTTCACGGCTCATTGGCAGCAGGTGCACTCACAACTACCTACACTGCATCACAGGGTCTTCTTCTTATGATCCCCAATATGTACAAGATAGCCGGTGAGCTTCTTCCCTGCGTATTCCACGTTTCGGCTCGTTGCGTTGCTTCACATGCACTCAACATCTTC
>CAZBXS010000014.1:0-16138 GCA_964495955.1 uncultured Faecalibacterium sp. | reverse complement strand
TCATCATAATAATTTCATAGACAAAATTTACACTGTGTTAATTCATTCGGGAAATATGTCTAATACAATTAGTTAATATAATGGGGTGATAGGCACAATGTTCGGTTATGTGAAAATAAATAAACCGGAGCTTAAAATCAAACACTATGAGGAGTACAGGGGAGTGTATTGCTCTTTATGCAAGACACTCAGAAAGCGTTACGGGCTTGTTTCCGCTCTGACCCTCAGTTACGATTTCACTTTTTTTGCGATGATGAGACTGTGTACAGATGAGTGCGATCTGTGTTTTGAACAAAAGCGTTGCCCGTTTAACCCAACGAAAAAATGCAATTTTTGCAAAGATAAAAACCGAGAGCTCGAATACACCGCCGACATTGCAATGATAATGATGTACTACAAAATACTCGACAACATTTCAGACGGCGGATTTTTCAAAAAATTACTCATGTACCTGATACTCCCGATATTCAGCCTGTATCACAAAAAAGCTCGCAAATTCTGTCCCGAAGGAGACACAATAGTGGGTCAAGCAATGAAAAGGCAAGCCGAAATCGAAAATGAGGGTACAGGCGACATTGACCTTGCCGCCGACCCGACAGCCAAAGCCATGGGCGAGTTGCTTTCATTTGAATGTACGGGAAAAAATGAGCGAATACTAAAAAGGCTCGGATACCTCGTCGGACGCTGGGTGTACATCATGGACGCCTTAGACGACATGGAAAAAGACAAAAAGAGCGGTAGCTATAATCCGCTTTTGATAGCCGAAAAGACAGCCGACTACGCCGAGGAAACGCTGAACATGACGGCAGCTGAAATAGTGGCGGCGTACGAACTTTTAGAAGTGAAAAAATTCGGTAACATAATAAATAATATAGTATACGACGGATTATATATGTCGATGAAAACGATCAAAAACGGAGGAAAAGTAAATGAAAGATCCCTATGAGGTGCTCGGAGTCAGCCGAAGTGCGACTGAGGACGAAATAAAGTCAGCTTATAGAGCACTGGCTAAAAAGTACCACCCCGACAAATACGCCGGAAGCGACCTCGCCGATCTTGCAAACGAAAAAATGCAGGAGATAAACGAAGCATACGATACGATATGCAAAGGCGGTTTCAAAGCACAAAGCTCATCAGGCTACAATTACGGTTATTCGGGTTCTTACGGCTATTCCGGTTCTTACTCATCATCGGCAAACAGCGATTTCGACGCCGCTACCGTCATAACAATGATAAACGCAGGTAGGCTCGACGAAGCGATGAACATGCTCGAAAATGTCAAAAACGCATCACGAAATGCCCAATGGAATTTCCTAATGGGACAGGTCATGTTGCGTAAAGGCTGGCTTGATAAGGCGTCGGTCTATTTCAGCACGGCGTACAGCATGGAACCGAACAACCCCGATTACAGAAGTGCGTACGAAAGTACAAATTTACACAGAGCGGGCGGATACAGGACACGCCCCGGAACGCAGAGAGACTCGGCCGACCTTTGTGATGTGTGTACGGCTTTGTGGTGTGCGGACACATGTTGCGAGTGCATGGGCGGAGACCTTATTCCCTGTTGCTGAGGTAGTGATATGAAGCAGATGAAACAATCCTCTAAGACGGCTGTTTGTGCCATGGTTGCCGCACTTTCGGTCGTGGTAATGATGCTTACGATAATCCCCGTAATGACTTATACCGCACCCGCATTTGCCGGTTTACTTCTCATCATCGTTGTCATCGAAATCGACAAAAAATGGGCGATGGGCGTATATGTGGCTGTCAGCGTATTGGGCGTTTTGATTGCGGCGGATAAAGAAGCGGCTGTTATGTACCTTGTATTTTTCGGATACTACCCGATTTTAAAAGCAGTACTGGAAAGTCACTTGCCACGTTGGGCGGAGATGCTGCTGAAATTTTTGATATTTAACGTGGCGATGGTCGGCTGTTATTTTGTACTTATAAAAGTGTTCGGAATGCCGATGGACGATATGAACGAACTTGGAAAGTACGGCCCACTGATACTTTTGGCAATGGGAAATGTAGTGTTTGTACTATGCGATTACGCACTGACAAAGTTAGTCATCGTCTACCAAATGAAATGGCAAGAAAAATTCAGACGGCTGTTTAAGTGAACTTGTAAAACAGCGGTGAACACTGCTCGTTTGCTACAAACGAAAACTTAACATCAAAAAGTGTACTCAGCCACGACGGCATTATTCCGTCGTGGCTGAGTTTGTGTGAATTGACTTTGTTTTCGGCGTGATATATAATGAATGAACTAATCGCAGAGATAGTAAAATTAAGTTCACAAAAATTCGGAAAATATTCCGAGAAAAACTTCTGCAATACATATAATTTAATATAGGAGAAGATTATGACTGAAATTATTAAAATGCCCAATTCTGAGTTTTTGTCATCGGAAAGAGCGAATGAAGATGTGTTTATAAAAACTTCCGATGTATTATTATTTGACGCTAACACACAAAAAGAACTGTAACATATTTGAACTCGTTTTTCACCGCCCATATATTCTCCGCCGGTGTACAGTTAATTAAATTTGAGTTGTGAATTTAATTAATTTGGCGAAATACAGATGTTTTCCCCTTTTTCGCCCATGTGTGCTTGACTTGAAGTACCTTTCTAATATATAATAACTCTATATATCTGTAAAGCACAGGAGGAATATTTTATGAAAAAAGAAATCGAACTCGACAAGAGTAAAAAGGTGTTTCCGATAATACTTTTCGTTATCGGCGCCGCACTCGGAATTGCTCAGTTGATAACACGGCAAAACCTCGTCGCTGTCATCTGTGCAGGTTACTGCTGTATTGTATCGGCAATAATAATTGTCGGACTTTTAGCTAAAAAGAAAGTTTATTTACACATGCTTTTAGGCTACGCTTCGGCTGCTCTCGGCTCCTTTATCTTCCACGTTATATGGGGCGCAGACGCAGGTTTCGGAGCTTTAACAAGCGGTAAAACCGGTTGGTCAAGCGCAGAGCACGCCCTTTTTGCAGGTGAGGGCAACTTCTTTACAAGACTTTTGGGAAATCTTCTCATAGGTTTACCCACTATCGTTGCACTTTTAGGTTTGTTCTTTGCGGCGAAAAAAGTCTTTTCTTCCGCCAAGAAAAAGAACATAGCCGTCAGCCTTACAAGCGTACTTCTTGTCGCAACTTCCGTATTCTATGTTTTGACAATGAATATGAGAACAAAGCCCGTTACCGAAAGAATGTGGGAAGGTCATGACGACTACCTTAAGAACGTCGACAACACCAACACCGAAGACAAGCCGAATGTGCTGTACATACTTATGGACGACCTCGGATACGGCGACGTTTCTCTTAACGGTGCGATTTACGATACGCCCAACATTGACTCTATCGGCGAAAACGGTCTGAATTTCACTAACTTCTATTCAAGCTACTCTGTATGCTCTCCCGCAAGATTTGCTTCTCTTACGGGACGCTATCCCTACAGAGGATACGCCGACAATGTTATATATCCGACCGTAAACTGCTTTGCGCCGTTCGCTCAGACGAGAATTTTCAACAGCGTTGAAATGCTTAACAATACAGACGGTATGCTCGGCGACGAGATAACATTGGCTGAAGTCTTCAAGAGTGCCGGCTACAACACCGGTTGTTTCGGAAAGTGGCACTTGGGTGACTACGGGGAATATCTCCCGACTAACCAAGGTTTCGACTACTTCTACGGTAGCCACTATGTCAACGATATGAAGCCGTTCTATCATGTCACCGAAGAAAACGGCGAATACACCATAACAAGAGGTACGGACGAACTCAAAGACCAGTCCGACGCAACAAAGTGGATACACAAAGAGATAACCGAATGGATAACGGACAAAGTCGAAAACAGCGACGAACCGTTCTTTGCTTACTACACGACGCCGTGGCCTCACGCTCCGGTTTATGCCGGCGACGAATTCAAGGGTACAAGCGGAATGGGTACATATGTCGACTGCGTAACTGAATTCGACTACTATCTCGGCGCACTGTTCAACACTATGGAAGAACTCGGTGTACTTGATAATACGATAATCATCTTCACAAGCGATAACGGCCCGGCTCTCGAAGGTTCAACAGGCGAACTTCGAGGCGGAAAGTACTTAGCATATGAAGGCGGTCAGAAAGTACCGTTCATGATTCGTTGGGACAACAACGACGGTATATTCACAACAGGCGAAAGAACGCAGACGGCAACTCTCGTCGACCTGTTCCCGACGCTTATCGACCTTTGCGGTATAACGGGCAATGGCGGACAGACAAGCTATCTTCCGACCGACAGAGAAATCGACGGCGTATCAATGATGCCGCTTATCGAAAATGACGAAGTAATTCACACTTCCGACACGCCGATACTCCACATGAAACGCAGAAAGATAAAGGCGATACAGTACTCGGTTAAGACATCTGATATTCTTTCTCGTGACGAATACAAAGACTACGACTTCGATGTACTCAAAAACAACGATTACGTGACTTTCAAGTACTTTAAAAATATCCAGAACGATAACTCCGCTTTCTTTGACAAGTACAGGAAAAACTGGCTTCACATTCTCACCGATGATGTCGGCGAAAACTACAACCGCACTCCCGTATATCCCGAAATTTCGGCTGAAATGAAAGCACAACTTGAAGAAATCCAAGCTGACTTTAAGGCAAATCCGAGAGGCATTGTAAGCTGATGCCACCGCTTTCGATAATGATAAAGCCGGCGTCAAGCCTTTGTAATCTTCGGTGCAAATACTGTTTTTACTGTGACGTAGCGGAAAACAGAGAAGATTTTTCATTCGGTTGCATGAACGAAAGTACAGCCGAAAATCTTATCAGATCCGCCCTTGATTTTGCGGACGGCGAGAGCGTCGCTTTCGCCTTTCAAGGCGGTGAACCGCTTATCGCAGGGCGTGAATACTTCGAATTTTTCACCCGTACCGTTGAAAAGTACAACAAAAAAGGCAGTGAAATTTTCTATAGCATTCAGACAAACGGCACTCTTGTCAACGCCGAGTGGGCGGATTTTTTCACCGAAAACAAGTTTCTCGTCGGTTTGAGCCTTGACGGAGACTACAAAGCTAACCGTTTTCGTGTCGACGCAAAGGGTCAAAACAGCTTTTACAAAATCATCAAAGCCGCCGAGATTTTCAAAAATCACGGAACCGAATTCAACATACTGACGGTTTTGACGGGTGCGTGCGCCGACGACGCCGAACGCATTTACAAGTACTTTCGCTCAAAAGATTTTCACTATCTTCAATTTATCCCCTGCCTGCGACCGTTCGGCGACGAGAGCGAAAGCGAACTTTATATGACGCAGGAACAGTACGCAGATTTCTTAATTCGCATATTCAATCTCTATGTCAAAGATTTTATGCGTGGGAATTACATGAGCGTTCGCTATTTTGACAACCTTGTACGAATGAGTCTCGGACAAGCGCCCGAACAGTGCGGAGTTTGCGGTCACTGCACGCATCAGTTCGTCGTTGAGGGAAACGGAAACGTCTACCCTTGTGACTTTTACTGTACTGATGAATGGCTTCTCGGCAACATAAATACTGCGCAACTCGAAAGTCTCGCTAACAGTCCGAAAGCGATAAAATTTATACGTGAAAGCCTAACGGCGACGCCCGAAAAGTGCAAAAAATGTCGCTACTATCCGCTTTGCCGTGCAGGAGGTTGCAAAAGACAGCGTGAGGACAGGGACTACTGCGAAGCGTATAAAAAATTCTTTTCCTCCTGCCTGCCGTTATTCAGAATGTTTAAGGCGCAAAAATAAATGTGAGGTGATACAAAATGATTCGAATAGCCGTTTGTGACGACGACCGTAATTTTGCGGACATTGTTGACCACTATGTCTCAAAATGCATGGAAAATCAACTTAAACTCGAATATTCGATTGTACATTTTAATTCACTTCAAGAGACGGAAGAATACATAAATTCCGAGAAAACGGACATTTTGTTTTTAGACATAATGGTAAATGGGCAAAATTCGATGAACTGGTCGATAGAGAACATAAAAAACGAACATATACAGTTGATTTTTATGACTTCTTATCCCCAAAGCGCATACAACATTTCGGAAAGCAGATGTTGCTACTACTTGGTCAAATCGAGGATAAATTCGGAGAATATACACAAAGCCTTGCAACGTGCAATTGAAAATCTTACTAAAAAACAGTCGGAACTTTCCGTCATCAAATCCGGACAAAGTAATCTTACCGTCGACTTACACTGCTTAATGTACATAGAGACCGAGAATAATTATATCTCTTTGCACATGACGGACGGCAGAAAAGTTACGGTTTATGCCCGAATGAAAGAGTACGAAAAGAAACTTCCGAAAAATTTTCTCAGATTTCACAAATGTTATACGGTCAACATGGATTGTATCGGCGGATTTTCCCGTTACAAATTCATTTTGAAAAACGGCGAAGAGTTGCCGATACCTCAAAAGAAATTCGCAGAAGTGACCGACAAGTACAAAAACTATATAGACAACATATAGCGGAGGGAAAAACATGAACGCAACTGTCGATATGACGAACTTTTTCTCATGGACGATAATATTACACATAATTCGTGCTCTGACGGTTTTCAATATCGCTCATGTAACTTTGAAAAACAAATACAACACGGCGGTTACTTTCTTTTCTCTCATGACTGTCGGACTGACATTTTCTTTCTTATCGTTAAAAATCACCATGTATTTTCTAAGTACGCTCGTGGAATTGGCAACGATGCTGATGTACTATATTCTCATGGCGGTCGTCCTGTGCTTTGTCACCGAGGGAAGCATTATATCGAAGCTCTCTACAAGTGCGGCGGCGACGATAACGACTACACTCTCGACTGCGATTTTCGCTTTCATAGCGGACTTGCTCTTAGATCAGGACGCCCAACTCATACTGATGTATGAAGTGCCTTTGACGTATTATTTGGTACAGTGTCTGTTCATCGTCTCTTTCCAATTCATCGTCGTTTCACTCATATCGGCAATACTTAAAAAACGCAAAAGCCGAAAGGTGCAGTATAAGACAAGAGTGACAGTGCTGTTTTTATTCCCCGTAACTCACATTGCGACTGTTATTTTGATAACGCCTACGCTTTTATCTGTACAGTCGGGAAATATTATAAATGAAATTTTCAACGTATTTTTCATAATCATCTGTATCGTTTTGGACATGCTCTTAGTTTTTGCCGTTGATTACATCGACAGAAGCGAAAAGGATAACATACGAAAAAGCAACGAACTTTTGCGAGCACAGCTAAACATGGAACAAGTCGAAATGTACAACGAAGAAAGAAAAGAATTTCGAAAAGTCAAGCACGATTTTTCCAACATCATCGCCACCGCAAAAGGATTTATAGAAATCGGAAAACCCGAAAAAGCGTTGAAAATACTTTCAAGTGCGGACGAGCACATCATGGGACTTGCCGGATTTTCCGTATGTGCCAGCGAGACGCTTAACACTGTCCTGTACATAAAACTCAAGCAAGCCGAAAAATTCGGCATAAAGCTCCAAATCGAGATCGACGAGGAAAACGCACTTTTGACGGACGACTACGATTTATGCCGACTTTTCCACAATCTCCTTGACAACTGCATAAACGCTTCGTCGCAAACCGATGCAAAATACTGCAAAATCAAGGTCGGCATAACAACAGAAAAACTCACCGTAGAAACCGAAAACAGCTATAAAGTTTCAAGCTCCACGGCGAAAAAAGAAAATTCCGACGAACACGGAAACGGCGTCGAAATCATCAAAAGCATAGTCAAAAAATATAACGGAACTTACACAGACGAACACGCAAACGGGATTTGGAAAACCCTGACCGTAGCGGAAAATAAAGCAGGCTGAAAATAGTTTCGGACGCATTAAAGCCACCACCCGAAAGGGTGGCGGCTGATTGATTTAGTGTTTGTTTTATTTTTGGGGTGCGTTACTGCGTGCAACGCACGCAGTAACTTATCCGTATCCGTAACCGTATTATCCGACGAACTCCGAATATATCGCTTTGAGTGCCGGGACATAGTCTTTTTCTTCGACCGAAACGATGATATTAAGTTCGCTTGAACCTTGGTCTATCATCTTGATGTTGACGCCTGCCGAGCCTATCGCTTTGAAAACTCTGCCTGCTGTACCGGTTGAACGTACCATTTTTCTGCCGACGACAGCTATGAGTGCAACTCCGTCTGTCAGAGAAATTGAATCCGGTGCGACATGACGGCGAATTGAAGCGAATACTTCGTCTTTTTTGTTTGCGATTTGTTCGGTCGGGACTACTATCGAAATGGTGTCGATACCCGTCGGAATGTGCTCAATATTGACGTTGTGACGTTTGAGACACTGAAGTACGTCAATGATGAAAGCGGCTTTGTTCATCTGTTCTTTTTCGATGACAATGATAGAAAATCCGACTTTTCCGGCAATACCGGTGATGACGGTGCTTGAAGCGTCGTTTTCAATCGTCGGTACGATCAGCGTGCCGTTAGCTTCGGGCTCGTTAGTGTTTCTGATGTTTATGGGAATATTAGCTTCACGTACAGGGAAAATGGCGTCTTCATGGAGAACCGTTGCACCCATGTAGGCGAGTTCACGAAGTTCTTTGTATGTAATAACTTCGATAGTTTTCGGTGAGTCTATGAGACGGGGATCAGCCATGAGCATTCCCGAAACGTCTGTCCAGTTTTCGTATATGCAAGCGTCTACCGCTCTTGCAACTATCGAGCCGGTTATATCCGAACCGCCACGTGAAAATGTCTTTATCGTTCCGTTTGGCATAACACCGTAAAATCCGGGGATTACCGCTCTTTCGTGCTTTGAAAGAATTTCGCCCATAACCGTGTTTGTCTTCTCCGAATCGAAATCGCCGTTTTCAAAGAAGAATATTGCGTTTTCCGCATCTACAAAGTCGTATTCGAGATAGGCGGCGAGGATCATCGAGTTGAGATATTCGCCTCTGCTTGCGATATAGTCACGTCCTGCGTGGTGTTCGATGGACATTTTTATCTTGTCGAATTCGTCCTGTAACGAGAAGTCAAGTTCGAGGTCGGATATTATTTGGTTGTACCTGTCTTCTATTCTCGCAAACGCCGTATCTATACTCTTTTTTTCGGCGGCGAGGTGGTAGCAGTCATAGAGCATATCCGTAACTTTCGTATCTTCGGAAAAACGCTTTCCGGGAGCCGAAGCGACGACGTAGCGTCTTTGACTGTCGGACTTGACTATTTCAGCCACTCTCCTGAACTGATTGGCGTCGGCGAGTGAACTTCCGCCGAATTTCAATACTTTTGTCTGCATATATAAACCTACTTTCAAAGTGTTTTAGAGTAATTTAGCTCTGAGCTCTTCCGGCGACATGGGCGAAAGGAGCGACGGCGGTATATCGAAAACCGTCTTGCAACCGAAGTCACCTCTTGCGCTCATGCGACAAATTGCCCTCGCATAAGCTACAAGTACATTCGCTGTAAATTCGGGGTTTGAATCGAGCTTTAAGCTGTATTCTATTATATGTTTATGTTCGTTTTCAGTACCGGTTACACCTGTACGAATAACGAAACCTCCGTGTGAAAGTTCACTGTGGTCTCGGTCAAGTTCCTCTTGTGAGACGAAATGTACGACGGTTTCATAATCGGCAAAATAGTTCGGCATGTTGACTACGGTGTCTCTTATGAAATCTTTATCCGCTTTTTCGTCGGCGACGATGAAACATTCACGAAGATGTTTTTCTCCTGCGGTAAGGTCGGGGTTTTCGCCGTTTCTTACCTTTTCGAGAGCTTCACTGCGTGGAATGGTGTACTGTCTTGCGTCGAGGACGCCGTGTATGCGTCTTATTGCGTCGGAGTGACCTTGGCTGACGCCTTTGCCCCAAAACGTGTAATCTTTTCCGTCGGGCAATATGCACTGCGAATAGAGCCTTGCAAGTGAGAACATGCCCGGATCCCAACCGCAAGAAATAAGAGCGGTATTACTGTACTGCCTTGCGTACGCATCAACACGTGCAAAATGACGTGGAATGTTGGCGTGTGTATCAAAACTGTCAATTACGTTAAAGTCTTTCACGAGCGCAGGCGTCATTTCGGGAAGATCCGTTGCACTTCCGCCGCAAATTATCATGACGTCGATTTTGTGTTTGTACTGGAGAATGTCATAAATCGAGTGGACTTTTACGCCCGGTGTTTCGATTGTTATGCTGTCGGGTTTTCTTCTTGTGAATACTGCGACGAGCTTCATATCTGGATTTTGTTTTATGGCTTTTTCGACGCCTTTTCCGAGGTTGCCGTAGCCGTATATTCCTATTTTTATCATGTTATTACCGCCTTTTTCGAACGCTCATTTTTCCGATATCATATCCTGCATCGTATAAAATCCCGCAGGCTGTTTTGTCAGAAATTCAGCCGCACTTATAGCGCCTTCTGCGAATAAGGCTCTGCTGTGAGCTTCGTGTTTTATAGTTATTGTCTGTGCGTCGGTACATACCAAAACTTCATGCATACCGACTACATTGCCCATTCTGATTGAGCTGATGCCTATGTCGTTTTTCTCTCTTTTCGCTTGTCCGCTTCGTCCTAAGACAAATTTTGCGTTAGCTCTTACTTTCTTTATTGCATCGGCGAGCATGAGTGCCGTTCCGCTCGGTGCGTCGAGTTTTCTGTTGTGGTGAGCTTCGACTATTTCGATATCGGCATCGGGCATGGCAACTGCCGCTTTCTTCGCAAGTTCGACAAGCAAAGCCACGCCGACCGACATGTTAGCAGAGAAAAATACGGGGGCAAATTCAGATGCCGAACGTATCATTTCTTTTTCTTCGTCGGTTTGACCCGTAGCGGCGAAAATAGTGGGAGTTCCCGTCTTTTTTGCATATTCGCACAAACTTTCCGTCGCACTGTGGTGAGAAAAGTCGATAACGCAGTCCGCTTTTTCTTTAACACATGATATGTCGGTGTAACCGTTTTCGTTCGTTATGTCGACTTTTGCGACAATTTCGATGTTTTTCGTTTCGGCGATTTTTTCGGTCTCGTGACCCATTTTTCCGTTTGCGCCGACAAGTATAATTTTCATTTTTCCACTTCCTAAAATACTCAAATGATACCGCAGTCTTTCATTGCGGCGATAAGTTTCTTTTC
The DNA here is from genome assembly GCA_964495955.1 of uncultured Faecalibacterium sp. GTDB lineage: Bacteria > Bacillota > Clostridia > Oscillospirales > Acutalibacteraceae > UBA6857. The sequence continues at coordinate 5,000 of CAZBXS010000014.1, read as the reverse complement.
GTGCTCACTTTCCATTACGGTCAAAGGCAAGCGAAGATAGTTTTCACAGTAGCCGAGTTTGCACATTGCCGCCTTGACGGGTATCGGATTGACTTCGCAAAACAGTGCGCTTATCAGTGGGAGATAGTCAAGTTGCATTTTTCGGCTTTCCTCAACTTTGCCTTCGAAGTACAGGTGACACATTCTACTTGTCTCATTTGGGACAAGATTTGAAAGTACCGATATAACGCCTTTCGCACCGAGAGAAAGCATCGGGACTATCTGGTCGTCGTTTCCCGAATAAATGTCGAGCTTATCGCCGACTAATCTTGCGGTTTCGGCTATTTTCGAAATGTTACCGTTAGCCTCTTTTATCGCCTGTATCATCGGGTGGTCGGCGAGTTTGAGATACGTTTCGGGTTCGATATTGACGCCGGTTCTCGACGGCACATTGTATAAGATGAGGGGTATGGAACTGTTGTCGGCTATGGCTGTGAACATCTTGACAAGTCCGTTTTGGGTGCATTTATTATAATACGGAGTTACGACAAGTGCGGCGTCATAACCGATAGAGCCTGCGTATTTTGTCAGCTCTATGGCTCTTGCGGCATCATTTGAACCTGTACCGGCAATAGCGGGTACACGTCCGGCAATTCTATCGACGGCGAACTTGAGAACGTCTTCATGCTCTTTGTGGGAGAGTGTTGCACCCTCGCCGGTAGTTCCGCATATGACAAGTCCGTCTATACCGCCGTCAATCTGTGCATCAATAAGTTTTCCGAGTTGAGTGTAGTTTACGCCGTTTTCGTCGAGCGGTGTTATAAGCGCCGTAGCAGCACCTTTGAATATAGTTGCCATTTCATTTCCTCCTGTTATCTTATTTAACATCTAATTTTATCACAAAACAGCGATTTATTCAATAGATTGAGATAAATTTGTCCGCAAGATTTGTCCGTTTGGTGAGAATAGGGGAGTTTCGGCAGAACCCCGCCTGCGAAGCAGGCGGGGCGGCGGCTGAGCGTACCCCCGTGCGCTCGCCGTAGGCGTAGTGCTAAGGGGGTGCCCGAAGACGCCGCCTGTTGCAGAAAGTCGGGTTTTTAGGTAACAGACGGAAGCTGTAGTTCTGTCGGCAAGTAGCTTCGTGAAACCGAAAATTCAGCACAGCCGTCAGTCATACGAGTACCGAGGGCATCGAGCCATCGGTGCTCGTGCGTGCACTCGCTTCGCTACTGCGCACGCAATCATGCCTACCCCAAAATTACCAAGCGTTAATGTTAATATACTCCGCTTTGACCTTGGAATACATTATTTTTTGCGTCGAATACAAGCTGAAATATCCCGAAAGAACATAGCTTACCGCACAGACTATTGCAAAAAACGCAATACCCTGAGAGCCGAACATTTCGACGCTGAGAATAAGCGACGCTATAGGACAGTTGACGCACGCACAGAACATGGCGATAAGTCCGAGTGCCGCCGAAAATCCGGCAGGAAGTCCGATCAGTCCGCCGACAGTACAGCCGAGTGTAGCACCGATGAAAAATGTCGGTACTATCTCACCGCCCTTGTATCCGCAGGATATCGTGATAACCGTAAACAGCATTTTTAAAATGAATGCGTAGGGGAGAGCTTGTCCGTTTATTGCGTTTTCTATTATGTTCATTCCGGCTCCGTTATAATCACTGTTACCGACAAGAAATGTCAAAGCGACTATAACCGCACCGCCCGCAAAAGCACGCAGTAACGGATTTTTTATAAGTTTCGGAATGTACTTGTGAGACAGGTGCAAAGAAAGACAAAACGCTATACTTACGACAGCGCACACGGCAGCCAGTACAACAGATAAAAAGATGTTCTTAGCATTAAGTTGTGCCACTTGAGACATTTTAAAGGCTACGGGTTCTATTTTGAATGCACGTGATACCCCAAAAGCAACAAGTGACGATGTCAGCGACGGAACGAGCGACGAGTAATAGACCACGCCGACGGATATAACTTCCATAGCGAAAACGGTTGCAGTCAAAGGCGTTCCGAACAAAGACGAAAAAACACCGCTCATACCGCACATTATAATTAGGTGCATGTCCTTTTCGCCGAGCTTGAAAATACTGCCGACCTGTGAGCCGATAGCTCCGCCGAGCTGTAAAGCAGCACCTTCTCTGCCCGCCGAACCACCGCAAAGATGAGTGATGACCGTACTTATAAATATCATAGGAGCCATGAGAAACGGTACTTTTTCTTTTTCTCTGACCGAGCTTATAACGAAGTCGGTACCGCCGTTTTTGTCCATTTTCGATACTTTATAAAGCACAGCGATGACAACGCCACCGAGCGGAAGACACAAAAGTACCCAAGGGTTGTCACTTCTTATCTTAGTTACGAACTCGATCGACAGGTGAAAAGCCGAGCCGACAAGACCGCCGATTACGCCTGTGACAGACGCCAAAAGTATCCATTTGAAAAAATTCAGGACATATTCGCCCGTTTTCTTTATATCGAATTTTCCAAAATCCATTTAATCCCTCTTTTACAAATTTACATATACTATATAATATCAAAGCTGAAAGCAGTATTCAAGAAAAAAGTCGAAAAAATGTACTTTCTCACAGAATATCACCGCCGAAAACGGTACGGTGCGGTTTGACATTTGGTATATATTGTATTAAAATAAGGTGTAAAGATTTTTTGAAAGGAGGCGTTTGTATGCAGGTCATTGTCGGCTTTTGCCGTTACGCATTACCTCTTTTGGCGTTTATTATACTTTTTAAGTGCCTTGTGACGCTTTTGATAGGTCATCCCGTAAACAAAACTTACGGCTATATCATCGACAGTTTCGACGGCGAAAAAATTCCGCTTAATACTTGGGAAACTTCAATAGGAAGAAGCCGTTCCTGCGACATAACGCTGACATATCCCTCCGTTTCCCGTTTTCATGCCGCAATATGCCGACGGGTCGACGGGTGGTACATTTTCGATACGAATTCAAAATTCGGAACTTTTGTCAACGGAACGAAAATAGAAAAAGAAGCAACGGTCAAAAATTCAGACGTAATTTCGTTCGGCGAGTGCTCGTTTCAATTTGTCGTAGTCGATGACCCCGTTATCGAGGTCGGAAAGAAACGCCGAAACAAAAAGACGCCTCAAGTTGAAAATACCGATGAGAATTTGTACAGGCGAATGCCTACAGAAACCGAACAGCCTACGGCAAAAGAAAACAGCGAAAGATATGACGATTTCGATTCAATTCAAATCGACTTCCACCCGAAAAAACAGTCGGGCGAAACAGTTTATACAGGCAGAATAAAAGACGTTTATTCCGATGAGGGAACATATTCTTCACAAGAAGTAAACGAATATGTACCGAAAAACGAAAACAAGGCTAAACAGGCTGCTGTCGTCAACAGCGAAACGGGCGAAACTTTCCTGCTTTGTGCCGACAGGATAACTATGGGAAGAAGCCGTAACAACGATATACGCATAGATGACAGAAGCGTTTCGAGGTCTCATGCGATTTTGACGGAAAAAGACGGAAAATGGTATATTTCCGACATCGGTTCAACGTACGGAACATTCATAGGTACAAGAAAAATAACACAACCGGTTCAACTTCGTGACGGCGATATAATAAAACTCAGCGAAGTTAAACTGAAATTTGTCGAAAACTACAGATAAGGAAGTGAAGAATATGTCAAGGCTTGAAAAACTCAGGCAGAAATACAAAAAAGTCGATGTCAGTTTCATATTAGCTCTTTTAACGATCTTTCAGGTCTTGTCGAGTATTCCGACTATGATACAGGGGACGACGCTGTACCCGATGGTCACGCTGTGCTTTTTGATATATATAGCGATAGAGTGGACTTATGTTTTGATAATGACCGCCGTTTTCAAAAAGAAAAATTTTGAAATCGAGTGTATAGCGTTTTTCCTTTGCGGTGTCGGTATGACGGTGACTGCGAGTATATACCCGTCGGGACTTATGAAACAGCTGATAGCGATTGTTATGGGTCTTGCGGTATATATCTTTTTGGTGTGGCTTTTGAAAGATGTACGCCGAGTTATGAAAACGAGGGTATTTATTGCTGTGGCGTCGGGTCTCGGACTTGCGGCATCTTTTGTGATAATCAAGTTTACGGTCGGTTCGACCTACGGCGCATACAACTGGATGAATATAGCCGGCTTTTCGTTTCAGCCGTCGGAGATAGTGAAAATCGCTTTCATCTATGTCGGTGCGGCAACACTGGAAAAGCTCCAAAGCTCACGAAGCATTATGAGATATCTTATATTTGCCGTCGGTTGTATAGGCGTACTTTTCCTTATGCGAGACTTCGGAACGGCGCTGATATTCTTTTTTACGTTCATCGTCATTTCGTTTATCCGTTCGGGTGACGTCAGATCTATAGCGTTCATATGCGTCGGTGCACTTTTAGGTGCGGCATTGATAATTTATGTAAAACCAACCGTCGCCAACCGTTTTGCCGTATACCGTCACATATGGGAAAATATCGACGGCGCAGGTTATCAGCAGACAAGAACGATAATCTACTCTCTAAGCGGCGGTTTTTGGGGCGTCGGTATCGGCAACGGAAAACTTCGCAATGTTTTTGCGTCCACGACAGATCTTGTTTGGGGCGTAATATGTGAAGAAATGGGACTTATCATGGGATTTATGATAGTCATAACTTTTGCGGTACTTGCCATATACGCTATAAAAATTTCAAAGTCCGCACCGTCGACCTTCTATTCCATAGCCTGCGTCAGTGCGTGTGCGATGATACTTTTCCAAGTATGTCTTAATATATTCGGGATAACCGACATTGTACCGCTTACGGGCGTTACACTGCCCTTTGTCAGCCGAGGAGGTTCAAGTATGATATGTTCATGGGGACTTTTTGCATTTATAAAAGCGGCTGATATACGAACCTATCCGAAACTATATAAAAACAGTTAGGCATAAAATATTCGAACTCAATACGCCCAAAACACAACATTTCACGCACCCTCGAACATTTTTTGCCTTGAAA